>NZ_JBHYVB010000138.1:13875-31511 GCF_042750115.1 Streptomyces sp. NPDC059455 | reverse complement strand
GGGGCGGGGGGGGGGGCGGCGGGGGCGGCGGCGGGGGCGGGCGGGGCCCGCGGGCCCGCCCCCCCCCGGGTGGTGCGTCGGGATATCCCGCCAGGGGGCGGTCAGCGGCCGCAGGGGACGCCGTACGCCGGGTTCATGGCCCCGATGACCGAGATGGTGTTGCTGCAAGCGTTCACGGGCACGTGGACGGGCGCCTGAATGTTGTTGCCGGAAACGACACCCGGGGACGTCATCGCCCCACCGTCGGCCTGGGGGCCCTGGGCGGAGGCGACACCGGCACCGGCGACGGCGAGTCCGCCGGCCACGATCGTGAGGGCAGCGAACCTCTTGATGTTCTTCACTTCTCAAGACCCTTCATTCATCAGCGCATCACCGCGGCGGTACGCCGCGATACGCCGTGAAGAACGGCCCGGCCGATGGCGAGTTGCGCTGTTCGAGTGATCGCCACACGTTGGTGTGATTTCACGGAGAAACGCTGTTCATGCTCCGATCCCGTGCCGTACCGCCCATAGGGCGGCCTGAGTGCGATCGGCCAGATCCAATTTCATAAGAATGTTGGACACATGGGTCTTTACGGTCTTTTCGGATAGCACCAGCGCACGGGCGATCTCCCGGTTGGACCGGCCGTCCGCGATCAGCGCCAGCACCTCGCGTTCGCGCTCGGTGAGCGACCCGCCGCGCCCCTGGCCGCCGCCGTCCTCCTGGGAGAGCAGCGCGAGGGCCACCTCGGGCTGGAGCAGCACATGCCCGGAGTGGACGGACCGGATGGCGCGGGCCAGGGCCTCGGGGTCCACGTCCTTGTAGACATATCCCGCGGCGCCCGCGCGCAGGGCGGGGACCACGGTGCGCTTCTCGGTGAAGCTCGTCACGACCAGCACCCGGGCGGGGTTGTCGAGGTCGCGCAGGATACGCAGCGCCTCGATCCCGTCCAGGCCGGGCATCTTCACGTCCATGAGGACGACGTCGGGGCGCAGTTCCTCGGCGCGGGCGACGCCCTCCTCGCCGTCCGACGCCTCCCCGACCACCTCGATGTCGTCCTGGACCTGGAGGAAGGTCCGCAGGCCGCGCCGCACCACCTGGTGGTCGTCGACGAGCAGCACCCGAATCCGTCCCGGGTCAGCCACCGGGCACCTCCATCTCGATCACGGTGCCCTCGCCGGGCGCCGACTCCACCGTCAGACCGCCGCCGACGCCGCCGGCCCGGTACCGCATCGACACCAGCCCGAGGTGGTGCCCGGCGCGCCGTACGGCCGAGGGGTCGAATCCCCTGCCGTCGTCGGCGACGCGGAGCCGGGCGCCCTGGCCGTGCCGGGCGAGGGTGACGTCCACCTGCCGCGCGTCGGCGTGGCGCAGCGCGTTGTGCAGGGCCTCCTGGGCCACCCGCAGCACGGCCTCCTCCTGGGCGGCGGGCAACGCCCGTACGCCGCGGCAGGCGAAGGTGACACGGGCGGAGTGGGCCCGGTCGAGCACCTGCACCTGGGTCCTGAGGGTCGCCACGAGGCCGTCCTCGTCGAGGGCGGCGGGGCGCAGCTCCACGACGGCGGAGCGCAGCTCGTCGGCGGCCTCGGCGGCGAGCAGCGCGATCTGCTGGAGCTCGTCCTTGGCGCGGCCGGGGTCGCGGTCCACCAGGGCCGTGGCCGCCTGGGCGGTCAGCCGCAGCGAGAAGAGCTTCTGGGAGACCGCGTCGTGCAGCTCATGGGCGAGCCTGGCCCGCTCCCCCGCGATGGTGAGCTCGCGGCTGCGCTCGTAGAGCCGGGCGTTGGTCAGGGCGATGGCGGCGTGCTGGGCCAGGATGGACAGCAGTTCCTCGTCCTCGGCGGTGAAACCGCAGCCGCCCTCGGGCTTGGGGCATCGCTTGTTGGCGAGGAATACCGCGCCGAGAACTTCATCGCCGTCGGCAATGGGAAGTCCCAAGAAATCCGACATAACGGGATGAGCTGATGGCCATCCCTCAAAACGGGCATCTAGTCGCACATCGGCGAGTCGCTGCGGAGTGGCGTCCTTGAGCATCGCGGCGAGAATGCCGTGCTGCCGAGGCAGCGGCCCGATGGCCCGCCACTGCTCCTCACTGACCCCATCTACTACGAACTGGGCGAAACCCCCGTGATCATCCGGAACCCCCAGAGCGGCATACTCCGCATCGAGCAGCTCACGGGCGGATACAACGATGGTCTTTAGGACATCACGGACTTCCAGATGTCGGCTCATGGCGAGCAGCGCCGCGCTCACCCGGCTCAGCCCGGCCTCGGCTCCGCCACCCCGTCCTTTCGTCATGGGCATTACCGTACCCACCGCCATCCGGTGGGCATATCGGCCGGTCGGCGGCCACCCGATAAGACCTGAGCCCTAGGTCGAACGGCGCACACGAGGCCCCCAAAGGGGCTGTTACAAGGGTGGAAAAAACAAACACCCTGAGCATTTGCGTGGGCACAGCGCGCAATATGAGAAGCTCCGCGATGTGAGCCCGGACACACGACCGAAATCACGTACGAACGCGCTTAGTGGACGTTTCATAGGCGACTGAGCGGGGATGACGGCCGTCCGCGTGGGCATGAACGGCCTACTTATCCACTAAGCAGCATCGTATGTCACGCCTTTGCGACAACTTTTTGCGGCAGCTAAGAATTTCACCCAGTCGCACGGCGCCGTAGATCCAGGAACGGCGCTCTGCGCGCCGATGTGGCCTGCGACTCAAGCGATTGGAAGAGGTCTACTCCGCCATGCCCCTGCCCAAAATCCCCGGTTACAGCCGTCTCAACAAGACGCACAAGTACTCCGCCGCCGGAATCGCAGCCGCCGGTGCGGCCGCCATAGCCTTCGCCGTCGTCCCCGGTGGTGACGCCGGCGCCAAGACCACGGCCCAGGACCTGCCGAACAGGCCGGTCGCCCTCACCTCTCAGAAGGCCGACGCCCAGGCCCACCACGAGGTCCTGGCGAAGCAGTCCGCCCTCGCCTCCAAGCAGGCCAAGGAAGAGGCGGCCAAGAAGGCAGCGGAAGAGGCCGCCGCGAAGAAGAAGGCAGCGGAGGAAGCCGCCGCGAAGAAGGCAGCGGAGGAAGCCGCCGCGAAGAAGGCAGCGGAAGAGGCCGCCGCGAAGAAGGCGGCCGAGGCCAAGGCCGCCAAGGAGCGCGCCGCCAAGCAGGCCGCGAGCCGCTCCGCCAGCCGTATCGAGACGGTCGCCGACGAGAAGAAGACCTACCCGGACAACCTCGACGGCTGGATCCGCGAATCCCTCGACATCATGAAGAAGAAGGGCATCCCCGGCTCCTACGAGGGCATCCACCGCAACATCATCCGGGAGTCCGGCGGCGACCCGCGCGCCATCAACAACTGGGACATCAACGCCCAGAACGGCGTGCCCTCCAAGGGTCTGCTCCAGGTAATAGCCCCGACCTTCCAGGCCTACCACGTCGAGGGCACCGCCTGGGACGCCTACGACCCGGTCGCGAACATCACCGCCGCCTGCAACTACGCCGCCGACCGGTACGGCTCCATGGACAACGTGAACGGCCCGTACTGAGCCTGAAGGGCCCGTCAAGAACCCGGCGTTCCGACGCCGAAGGGCGACGGCACCCCCTGTGTGCGAGGGGTGCCGCCGCCCTTCTCCGGGACCGTGCTTCTCGTGGCCGCGCTTTTCGTTGCCGTGTTTCCGCGGCCGTGTCTTCCTGACCGCCGTGGCGGCTACTTGCGCATGACCTCCGGCTCATGGCGGCGCAGCAGCCGTGCGACCGTGATGCCGCACACGATGCCCAGGACGATCAGCGCGACCATGTCGATGCCCCACTGGGTGGTGGTGTGCTCCCACAGCGGGTCGGTGTCCAGGGGCTTCTTGCTGTCCCACGGCGCCATCATGTGACCGGCGCCAGGGCCGAGGTCCAGCGTGGCACCGGCCGCGCCGATCGCCCAGCGGGACGGCATCAGCCAGGCGAACTGCTCCACACCCGGCGATCCGAAGATCTTGAACAGCACACCGGTGAAGACCACCTGGACGATCGCGAACATGACCAGCAGCGGCATGGTCTTCTCGGCGGTCTTCACCAGGGACGAGATGACCAGGCCCACCATCATCGAGGTGAAGCCGATCGCGATGACGGCCACGCAGAGTTCGGCGGCCGGCGGCATCAGCAGGCCCTCTTCGGGCATTTCGCGCGTCGAGAGACCGATGGCGGAGATGATGACGCCCTGGCATGCGGTGATCACGCCGAGCACGATCACCTTGGACATCAGATACGCGGAGCGGGACAGGCCGACCGCCCGTTCGCGTTCGTAGATGACCCGTTCCTTGATCAGTTCTCGTACGGAATTGGCCGCGCCGGTAAAGCACATGCCGACCACAAGGATCAGCAACACCGTCCCGGCGGCCTGGTTGAAACTGCCCTTCGGGGCCATCTGGAGGCCGAACTTCGCCGGTATGACGACGCTCACCGCCCCCAGCACGGCGGGCAGGATCACCATCAGCCCCATGAAGCCCTTGTCGGAGCCGATCACCGACAGATAGCGGCGGATCAGCGTCCACAGCTGCGAACCCCAGCTCTGTGGCTTCTGCATCCGGGTCGGCGGCGCCTGGACATGGACGGACTGCGGGGCGACGGAGTCCAGGTCCGCGGCGTACATCTGGTAGTGCTGCGAACCGCGCCAGCGGCCCGCCCAGTCGTAGTCGCGGTAGTTCTCGAACGCCGAGAAGACATCCGCCCAGCTGCTGTAGCCGAAGAAGTTGAGCGCCTCGTCCGGCGGGCCGAAGTAGGCCACCGAACCGCCCGGCGCCATCACCAGAAGCTTGTCGCACAGCGCGAGCTCGGCCACCGAGTGGGTGACCACCAGCACCGTACGGCCGTCGTCGGCCAGACCGCGCAGCAACTGCATGACATCGCGGTCCATGCCCGGGTCGAGACCGGAGGTCGGCTCGTCCAGGAAGATCAGCGACGGCTTGGTGAGCAGCTCCAGCGCGACCGAGACCCGCTTGCGCTGACCGCCGGAGAGGGCGGTGACCTTCTTCTCCCGGTGGATGTCCAGCTTGAGCTCGCGCAGCACCTCGTCGATCCGGGCCTCGCGCTCGGCCTCGGCGGTGTCACCGGGGAAGCGGAGCTTGGCGGCGTAGCGCAGGGCCTTCTGGACGGTCAGCTCCTTGTGGAGGATGTCGTCCTGGGGCACCAGACCGATGCGCTGGCGCAGCTCGGCGAACTGCTTGTAGAGGTTCCGGTTGTCGTAGAGGACATCGCCCTCGTTGGCCGGGCGGTAACCGGTGAGCGCCTTCAGCAGCGTGGACTTGCCGGAGCCGGACGGGCCGATGACCGCGACGAGGGACTTCTCCGGGACGCCGAAGGAGACATCCTTGAGGATCTGCTTGCCGCCGTCGACCGTCACCGTCAGATGGCGGGCCGAGAAGGAGACCGCACCAGTGTCGACGAACTCCTCGAGGCGGTCGCCGACCAGCCGGAAGGTGGAGTGACCGACGCCGACGGTGTCGGCGGGGCCGATGATCTGCTGCCGGACCGGCTGACCGTTGACATAGGTGCCGTTGTGGCTGCCGAGGTCACGTATCTCGAAGCGGCCGTCGGGCAGCGCCTGGAACTCGGCGTGGTGGCGCGAGACCTGCAGATCGGAGACGACCAGCTCGTTCTCCAGCGCACGACCGATGCGCATCACCCGGCCGGCGGCCAGCTGGTGGAAGGTGGTCGGGCTGCGGTCGCCCTGGGCGGTCGCGGTGCCGGCCGGGCCGGAGGGACCGGCGCCGGGGCCGCTCTGCGCGAGGTTGCTCTGCGGGGCCTGGGGCTGCGGCTGCTGGTGCGGCTGGGGGGCCTGTTGCTGCGGCGGCTGATGGGGCGCCTGCTGCTGCGGGATGAACGGCTGCTGCTGGTGCGGGGCCTGGGGCTGCTGCTGCCAGCCTTGCGGCTGCCCCTGGGGCTGCGCCTGCGGCTGCCCCTGGGGCGGCTGTCCGCCCTGCTGCGGCCAGCCGCCGGGGCCGGGCTGCTGCGGCGGCTGCTGGGCGGGGGGCTGCTGGCCCTGGTGCGCCTGCTGGCCTTGCTGGCCCTGCTGGGGCATGCCCATCGCCGCCTGCTGGCCGTACGCGCCCGCGGCACCCATCGAGGGCGCACCGCCCGAGGGGGCACCGCCGCCGGAGACGCTGAGCCGGGGGCCATCGGTGGCATTGCCGAGATGGACGGCCGAACCAGGGCCGATTTCCACCTGTTGAATTCTCTGGCCCTGCACATAGGTGCCGTTGGTGGAACCCTGATCCTCAATGATCCAACTGCGCCCACCCCAGCGCACCGTGGCATGTCGCCAGGAGACCCTGGCGTCGTCCAGCACCATGTCGCCCTGTGGGTCACGCCCCAGGCTGTACGACCTGGATGGATCAAGTGTCCAGGTCTGTCCGTTCAATTCCAGTACGAGTTCCGGCACTCCGCGCCCCACTAGTTGTCCCCCGAGTTACCCCCTGACACAGGGAGTCTAGGGATGGCGAACATCGTGAGGAACTATTTCAGGCTCAGTCCCTTCACCGGAAGTCGGGTTTTGACAAGACCGCATCTCGGGCGTCATTGACTCATCCGAAAGGCCCTCGGAAAGTGGTAAGCGCTGACGGATAGTGCGGATCATGGTTTATCCGGGCAACTCGCGACGATCGGGGGGTCGGCGGTATGAGCGCGAGCGGCGGCGTACGAGTGCCCTGGGGACCCGCGCTGCTCGCCGCGATCGCCTCGGTGAGCTGGGCGTTCCTGGCCATGGTCGGCATCGCCGCGCTCGGTCTGCATCTGATCGGCGCGGACGGGGCGGGCGCGCTCGGGCCGATGGCAGCCGCGGCGACGGTGCTGGCGGTCGGCGGTTCCGTCACTCCGTCCGGCGATGTGGGCGTCTTCGGACTGGAGGGGGCCCAGGCTCACGCCGCCATCGATATCGCGCCACTGGGGGTGAGCCTGGTCGGCGCGCTGCTGCTGGGATGGCTGTTCGTACGGTCGTTACGGGGCGCTGGGGCGGTGATCGGCCGGGCCGAACTCGCGGCGCGGGCGGGCCTGGTGGCCCTGCTCTTCCTGCTGCTGCTCGCCGGGCTGACCTGGGTGGGCAACGATACGGTCACGATCGACGGCGCCACGCTCGTCCGCCGCGGCCTCGGCACCGAACAGGCCGAGCACGATCTGCTGAGCCGGCTCCCCGAGCAGCTGGGCGATATCGCGGACATCGGCGGCGGGCTGCTGCCGGACCGGCTGTCCGACCTCGTCGGCGCCAAGGCGTCCGTCGGCTTCACCGTGACCCCCGGCCGCTCACTGCTGGGCGGCGTGGTGTGGGTCGTCGCCGTCCTGCTCCTCGCGCTGCTCGTCTCGCGCCGTACCCCGCTGCCGCCCGGCACGCGGGCGCTGCACCGCACGGTCCGGCCGGCGGTGTCCGCGCTGTGCGGGGTGCTGCTGCTCGCGGTCGGCGCGGGTCTGGTGGCCGGAATCTACGCGGCGACCGGGGACGACCATCCGGGGCTGGTGCTCGGGTCGGCTCTGCTCGGCGCGCCCAACGGGGTGTGGATCGGGGTACCGCTCGGGCTGTTCGTCCCCTGGTACGGCCGGGCGAGCGGGGCGCTGCGGCATGTGCTGCCCGACCCGGTGGACGATCTGCTCGCCGGGCCGGGCGGGGAGCGGCTCACGGTGGGGCGGCTGGCCGAGCTCGACGGCCGGGTCTGGCTGCTGGTGGTCGCGAGTGTGCTGCTGATGCTCGCCGCCGGGGTGCTCACCGCGGCCCGTACGCCCGTGGGGGGCTCCCGGCCGCTCGCCTTCGCGGGGTGGTGTGCGCTGCGGCTGGGCGCGGTGACCGCGCTCGCGCTGCCGCTGCTGGTGGCGGTGACCAAGGTCTCGGCCGGGGCGAGCCTGTCCGTGCTCGGGTTCGACGCCTTCGGGGCGGGGATCAAGCTGTACGGGAACGCCGCGCTCGCACTGGCGCTGGGCGCGGGGTGGGGCGCGGCGGCGGGGGCCGCCGGGGCGCTGGCGGCATGGGCGACGGGGGCGGCGGGGCGCCGGGCGGTGGCGCTCGCGCGGCCGGACGAGGGCGACGGCGGGCCCCGGGGGCACGGCGGCGGGCGTGGCGCGTGACGTCGCCGATCATGCGAGGGGTGACATCATGGCGACCGGGACATGAACGTTCCGCCTCGGATGGCCGTCCACGGTGCGGGCTGCCGCGCGCACCGCGCGAACAGCCGGATACGGTGGGAAGACCATGAGCGCATCGCGGATCCCCCCTGTCACCACCGTTCCGGACGACGATGTCCCGACCCTCCTTGTCAAGATCTTCGGCAAGGACCGCCCCGGCATCACCGCCGGGCTCTGCGACACCCTCGCCGCCTATGGCGTGCACATAGTCGACATAGAGCAGGTCGTCACCCGGGGCCGCATCGTGCTGTGTGTCCTGGTCACGGCGCCCAAGGCCGACGGGGCGGAGGGCGATCTGCGGGCCACCGTGCACAGCTGGGCGGAGTCGATGCGGCTCCAAGCCGAGATCATCTCCGGCCGGGGCGACAACCGGCCGCGTGGCACGGGCCGGTCGCATGTCACCGTGCTGGGGAATCCGCTGACCGCCGAGTCGACGGCCGCCATCGCCTCCCGGATCACCGGCACCGGCGGCAATATCGACCGGATCTTCCGGCTGGCGAAGTATCCGGTCACGGCCGTGGAGTTCGAGGTGTCCGGCGCCGAGACCGAGCCGCTGCGCACCGCGCTGGCCATCGAGGCCGCCGATATCGGCGTCGATGTGGCCGTGGTGGCGTCGGGGCTGCAGCGCCGGGCGCAGCGGCTGGTGGTCATGGACGTGGACTCCACCCTGATCCAGGACGAGGTGATCGAGCTCTTCGCCGCGCATGCGGGCTGTCAGGCCGAGGTCGCCGAGGTCACGGCCCGGGCGATGCGCGGTGAGCTGGACTTCGAGCAGTCGCTGCACGCGCGGGTCGCGCTGCTGGCCGGGATCGACGAGTCCGTGGTGGAGAAGGTGCGTGCCGAGGTCCGGCTCACCCCCGGCGCCCGTACGCTGATCCGCACCCTGAAGCGGCTCGGCTATCAGGTGGGCGTGGTCTCCGGTGGCTTTACGCAGGTCACCGACGACCTCAAGGAACGTCTTGGCCTGGACTTCGCCTCCGCCAACACCCTGGAGGTCGTGGACGGCAAGCTGACCGGCCGGGTGATCGGCGAGGTGGTGGACCGGGCGGGCAAGGCCCGGCTGCTGCGACGCTTCGCGGCCGAGGCGGGGGTGCCGCTGGTGCAGACGGTCGCGATCGGCGACGGGGCGAACGACCTGGACATGCTGAACGCGGCCGGTCTGGGGGTCGCCTTCAACGCCAAGCCGGTGGTCCGGGAGGCCGCGCACACCGCCGTGAACGTGCCGTTCCTCGACACGGTGCTGTATCTGCTGGGTGTGACCCGCGACGAGGTCGAGGCGGCGGACGCGCACGTGGACTGACGGGCCCGGTCCGGAACGCGGAACGGCCCCCGCACCCCCGTACGACTACGACGACGGTGGAGCGGGGGCCGGTGCACGGTGGCGCGGGGGCCGGTCCGTTGGGACGTGGCATCACGCCCGGGGCGGCACGTCCGGCGAGCGGCTCGCTCGGCTCACTCGTGGGGCGCCCAGAAGCTGGTCAGCCGCCCGCAGCCGATCTCGACCGACTTCCACGAGCCGCTGAACGTCACGACCGCGAACGCGGAGGTGGGGAAGGCACCGCGGTCCATGCGCTCCTTGGCGTCCTCGTCGGCCTCGCCCGCCAGCGCGTCGGCGAGGCCGTGCATCCCGGGGTTGTGACCGACGACCAGCAGGTCGGTGATGTCGTCCGGAGTCTCGTTGATCACCTCGATGAGCTGACCGACCGGGGCGTCGTAGAGCCGCTCCTCGTAGACGGTCTTGGGGCGCTGCGGCAGCTCGTGGACCACCAGCTTCCAGGTCTCACGGGTGCGCAGTGCGGTGGAGCAGAGGGTGAGTTCGGGGGTGAGACCGGCGTCCGCGATCCGGCGCCCGGCGAGCGGGGCGTCATTGCGGCCGCGCTCCGCGAGCGGGCGCTCATGGTCGGCCACCTGGGGCCAGTCGGCCTTGGCGTGTCGAAGGAGAACAATCCTGCGGGGCACATCGACGCTCATGCGTCCCAGCTTCGCATGAATCGGTGCACGAGGCGCAGGGTGTTGGAACGACCTCGTCAAACGTGAGCACACCCGCGATACGGCGGACACAACTGATCTCCACCGCCTACGGTGGTCACGGTGCCGCCTCTCCGAAGGCCCGCTGCACCAACTCCACGACCTGCGAGACCGGCCCTGAGCCACCGCTGTCGGCATGGGCGTCGGTGGGTCCGGTCAGCAGGAGCAGCAGCGCCGCGAAGGCCACGGCCGGGAGGGCGACGGCCCACCACGGCAGCCGGGTGTCCATGCCGCTGTCCACCGGATGCGCGGGCCGGGTACGGGTGCGGGCGGACATGGGATCGCCTCCGGGGTCGCCGAACGTGTCGATGGTTCGACGGTACGGAGCGGGCGGGGCGTCTCCCATCCGGTGAGCCACCCAGTTACCCCTGAGCCCAGCCCCCTAGGGGATGGTGGGGCCAGCCCCACCATCCGGCGTCTCGCCCCAGGTCAGGGTGAGGCGATGGTGGCGATCACACCGATGATCACGGTGATGCCCAGCATCACGCCGAAGATGACGAGGAGCTTCTTCTGGCCGTTCGGGGGGTTCTCATCGAGCACTGGCATGGCATCAGTGTCCCATCCCCGCTGCGCGAGACCGCGCGAGCCCTCGCCCTGCTCGGGCTTCGCGCTGGTCAGGCCTCGTCCTCGAGGTGGCGGTCGCGTCCGGCCAGTACGCCCGCGACGATCTGCGGCACCATGAACCCGGCCATCAGCGCGATGGGCTGCCCCCAGCCGCCGCTGTGCTGGTAGAGCACGCCGACCAGCAGCGGGCCGGGGATGGACAGCAGATAGCCGACGCTCTGCGCGAAGGCCGACAGCCGGACGACGCCCGCGTGGGTCCTCGTCCGCATGCCGATCATGGTGAGGGCGAGCGGGAAGGCGCAGTTGGCGATGCCGAGCAGCACGGCCCACGCCCAGGCGCCCTCGGCCGGTGCCAGCCACAGCCCGGCGTAACCGGTGAGCCCGAAGACGCCGAGGATGAAGACCAGGACGCCCTGGTGCCGCAGCCGGGCGGCGATCCGCGGCAGGACGAAGGCGAGCGGCACGCCCATCGCCATCATCACGGCCAGCAGCAGACCGGAGGTGGAGGCGGAGACCCCCGCGTCCCGGAAGATCTGCGGCATCCAGCCCATGGAGATGTACGCGGCGGTGGCCTGGAAGCCGAAGAAGACGGCCATGGCCCAGGCGAGGGGGGAGCGGGTGATGCGCATCGCGGGGGCGTCGGCGGGGGCCACGGCGGTCTCGGCCGCGGCAGGTGCGTCCGTATCCGTACCGCCCGCCTCCGGGCCGCTCGCACCGACGCGGGCGAGGAACAGCCAGGGCACCAGTGCCACCGCGGCGAGCAGCGCCCACACCCCGAGCCCGCTCCGCCAGGAGCCGCCCAGTGCGTCGGTCATCGGCACGGTGGCCGCCGCGGCGGCGGCCGTGCCCAGCGACAGGCCCATCGAGTACAGCCCCGTCATCGCGCCGACCCGGTCCGGGAACCAGCGCTTGACGATCACCGGCATCAGGATGTTGCTCACCGCGATCCCGGCCAGGGCGAGCGCGCTGGCGGCCAGGAAGACCACGGTCCCGCCGGCGAAGGGGCGCAGCAGCAGACCGGTGGCGATGGCGGCGAGCCCGGCGCAGACGATGGCCCCCGCCCCCCAGCGCCGGGCCAGCCGGGGCGCGGTGAGCCCGAAGAGCGCGAAGCAGGCCGCGGGCACGGAGGTGAGCACTCCGGCGACGGTGCCGCTCATCCCGAGGTCGTCGCGGACCTCCTCGAGCAGCGGACCGAGACTGGTGACGGCGGGGCGGAGATTGAGCGCGGCGAGCATGAGCCCTGCCGCCATGACGCGGCCGCGCCAGGGCGAGGCCGCGCGGCGCGGTCCTCCGTGTTCCGCCGGGCGGGGCGCGGAGGCGGCGGTCTCGGGCATCGCGAGGTCGTCAGACGGGGGCGTATGCATGCCGACCATCATAGAATCATAGGATGAATGCTCGTCCAGTGGACAGCGGCCACCCGGTAACGGCCGGGCGGCATCATGGAAGGATCGTCGTCCGTTCGCCTCGCCCACCTCGGGCACCATCCGCATCCGCCGCAAGCACGCCCGCAAGCACAGGAGAGTCATGCCGCTGACCTCGCCCCGGCGCTCCGCCCTCGCCGATCAGGTGATCGCCCAGCTGCGCGCCCAGATCACCTCGGGCGAGTGGCCGGTGGGCTCGCGGATCCCCACCGAGCCCGAGCTGGTCGAGCAGCTCGGGGTCGCGCGCAACACCGTGCGGGAGGCCGTGCGCGCCCTCGCGCACAACGGACTGCTGGACATCCGCCAGGGCTCGGGCACCTATGTGCTGGCCACCAGCGAACTGGCCGGGGTGATGCACCGCCGCTTCGCCGGCGCCGACCCCCGTCATGTGGCCGAGCTGCGCAGCGCGCTGGAGACGAAGGCGGCCCATCTGGCCGCGGAGCGCCGTACCGAGCAGGACCTCAAGCAGCTGGACGCCCAGCTGGACCGGCGCGAGCGGGCCTGGGAGGCGGGCGACCCGGACGCCTTCGTCGAGGCGGACGCCACCTTGCACATGGCGGTCGTGGCCGCCGCGCACAACGATGTGCTGGCCGAGCTGTACGCGGACCTGGGCGCGGTCGTACGGGACTTCCTGCGCGCGGACGTCGACAGCGGGATGGGCCCGGACACGTATGTGGACCACGGACGGCTGGTGGAGGCGATCCGGGAGGGGGCCGGGGAGCGGGCGGCGGCCGAGGCCAGCACCCACCCGTTCGGCTGCCGTTTCCGGAGCGGCTGAGCCCCCCGCTCAGCGGTGGCTCACCCAGGCCTTCCGTATCTCCTTCCAGCAGCGCTCGGCGAGCCGCACATACTGGGCCGGGCCGACCTCCACCGGGCGGGCGTCCATGTCCGGGTCCCACCAGTGGGCGCATTCGACGTGCAGCTGCACCCGGTCGGCGCGGGGATTGGGGTTGAAGCAGCTGGCGGTGGCGTGCGAGCCGCGCACCGTGGTGCTGCAGGCGGCCTCGCGCGGCCGGGGCCGGTCCTGCGCGGCGGAGCTGGAGGCGGCGATGATCAGACCCACCGTGGCGACGAGCAGCACCGCGGCCGCGACACGGCGGGTCGTACGCATGCGGGACCTCCTCGGCCGTGTCGCTGGCGCGGGCGCTCCGGTGAGTCGGTTCGTCGCATCAGGCGTATCAGGCGTATCGGGGGCATCAGGGGTATTGGGCGTTACGGGGTCTATGACCCCACAATGCGTGTATCCACCACCCGTACGCGCGTCCTGCTCCCGCGAACGGGTGAACGCGGACGCCGAACGTGAACGCGGAACGGCCGCCGCCCGGACCCGCGGTGCGCGGGAGCGGGACGGCGGCCGTCACACGGAAACGCCGTGGGCGCGGCCGTGGGCTCAGGCACCCATCATGTGCACACCGCCGTCGACATGCACGATCTCGCCCGTGGTGCGCGGGAACCAGTCGGACAGCAGGGCGACGACGCCGCGGCCGGCCGGCTCCGGGTCGGTCAGGTCCCAGCCGATCGGGGCCCGGTGGTTCCACACGTCCGCGAGCTCCTCGAAGCCGGGGATGGACTTCGCGGCCATGGACTTGATGGGCCCGGCGGAGACCAGGTTGCAGCGCACGTTCCGCTCGCCGAGGTCGCGGGCGAGGTAGCGGTTGGTGGACTCCAGCGCCGCCTTGGCCACGCCCATCCAGTCGTACTTCGGCCAGGCGAACTGGGCGTCGAAGGTCAGGCCGACGATCGAGCCGCCCCGCGGCATGACCGGCAGGCACGCCATGGTGAGCGCCTTGAGGGAGTACGCGGAGACGTGCACGGCCGTGCCGACGTCCTCCCAGGTGCCCTCGAGGAAGTTGAACGCACCCTGGGGGCCGAAGGCGATGGAGTGCACCACGCCGTCGAGGTCGACGCCCTCGCCCAGGTGCTCGCGCACCTTGTCGGCCAGGCCGTCCAGCTGCTCCTGGTTCTGCACGTCCAGCTCGATGACCGGGGCGGGCTTGGGCAGCCGCTTGGCGATCCGCTCCACGAGGGAGACCCTGCCGAAGCCGGTGAGGATGACCTCGGCACCCTCCTCCTGGGCCAGTCTGGCGGCGTGGAAGGCGATGGACGCCTCGGTGATGACGCCCGTGACCAGGATGCGCTTACCCGCGAGAATTCCACTCATGACGTTCAGTGACCCATGCCCAATCCGCCGTCGACAGGGATGACGGCTCCAGTGATGTACGCGGCCTCGTCGGAGGCCAGGAAGCGGACCGAGGCGGCGATCTCCTCGGGCTGCGCGTAACGCGCGAGCGGTACCTGCTTCACGATGTTCTCGCGCTGGTCGTCGTTGAGCGCGCGCGTCATGTCCGTGTCGACGAAACCGGGCGCGACCACATTGACGGTGATGTTGCGCGAGCCCAGCTCACGGGCGAGGGAGCGGGCGAAGCCCACCAGGCCCGCCTTGGACGCGGCGTAGTTCGCCTGACCGGCCGAACCCATCAGCCCGACGACCGACGAGATCAGCACCACGCGCCCCTTACGGGCCCGCAGCATCCCCCGGTTGGCCCGCTTGACCACGCGGAACGTGCCGGTGAGGTTGGTCTCGAGGACGGCGGCGAAGTCCTCCTCGGTCATCCGCATCAGCAGCTGGTCGCGGGTGACCCCGGCGTTGGCCACCAGGACCTCGACCGTGCCGTGCTTCTCCTCGATCTCCTTGTACGCCTGCTCGACCTGCTCCGGCTCGGTGATGTCGCACTTCACCGCGAGGAAGCCGGCCGGCGGCTCACCGGACCGGTAGGTGATGGCGACCTTGTCGCCAGCGTCGGCGAAGGCACGGGCGATGGCGAGGCCGATGCCGCGGTTGCCTCCGGTGACGAGAACCGAGCGGCTCAAGGGACCACCTTCTCTTGTCGATCTCCGTCGACGTCTGTCGACGATGTCTGTCGGGGTCCGCCACGGTTCTGACGCGGTCTGACGCGGTCTGTCCATGCACCGCCGGACGTCACCGCACCGCCGGACGTCACCATGCGTGCCGACCCCTACCCTCGCAAACTATCGGTCCCAGGCCCTCGAGGAGGAATCGGGCACCCACAGGGGCGGGTGCCCCTCCCTGTCGACTTCCTACAGAAACCCAGTGGTCACCGACCTCCGCCGGACTCGGTCCCGGCCTCTCCCCCACCCGGCCGCTCCCTCACCACCGGACGGCCTCACCACCAGAGCGCCTCACCACCGGACGGCCGTGAAGTCGATCGGCCGGGGCCGCAGCAGCCCCGTGCGCTCCGCCAGCGCCCGCAACCGCCGGGACATCTCGTCGGCGTCCAGATGACACCGATCCCCGTGGCCCGGCAGGACCCACTCACAACGCAGCCGTCCGGCCACCCTTGCCAGTGAGGCGGCCAGCTCCTCGATGGAGTGCCAGGTCACGCTCTCCGCCACGGCCAGATCTCCGAGCGCGCGCGACCAGTAGATGCTGTCACCGCTGAAGCAGTACCGGTCGTCCGCGAGATAGAGCACACTGCCCAGGGTGTGGCCCGGCAGCGGATGGGCGGTGACCCCCGGGCCGATCTCCACGGGCTCCAGGCCCCGGATCACCTGGTCCGCGTCGGGCGCCGCGTCCAGGTCCCCCTCGTGGATCCACAGCCGGGCGCCGAAGTGATCGGCGTAGCGACGGCCGTGTGCGGCGTGGTCGCGGTGGGTCAGCAGCACATCGGTGACGGGGCCCGACGCCGCGTAACGCCCGGCCAGCTCCCGGCTCCAGCGCGGTGTGTCGATCATCATCGCCGTGCCGGACGGCCGCCGCAGCAGATAGGAGTTGGCCCCAGCGGTGTGCTGGGAGTTGTGGCCGCAGATGAGTACACCGTCGTCCAGGGCCATGGGGAACGGGTCGAGCGCCCGGTCCGGCTGCCCGGACGCCGGGCGGATCGAGCGGGTGGGGCAGGCGAACACGGCGGCGTGCAGGCGCCGCGTCTCCGCCTCGTCGCGCGGCTGACGCACGACCTCCGACCGCCCGCCGACCTCGCTGATCAGCTCGGGCGCTAACTGCCGGGCGACATCGCAGTTGGTACAGCGGTCGTCCACGTACCAGTCGTCCATGACTGGGCTCCTTCCGGGAACGCGGCCCCGACCGGGACCGCCCTTCCAGGGATAGCCAGCCGCGGACCAAAGCGGTAGACCCTGCCGATCTTGCACTTCCGGGCCCGAGCCCTTCTCACGGGCCCGGAAGCTCTCGAGCGACCTGTCATCAAAAGCATTGACATTTACCCATTGAGACAAAGCTCCGCGCACCGGCCGAACGGCGGAATCTCTTGACGGGATTGGTTCAGACCTTTAAGTTCACCTCGCCCATCCGCGAAGGGCCGTGCCTCTGCGGTGGTGAACGACCCGCTCCGCAGCCGTGTCGGCGTTCGCCGTCAATGTCCTGATCCCCCACCCGTGACAGCGGCATCATCCGCACAGCGAGGAGCACGCATGCAGAAGAGCGAAGACCTCAGATCGTCCAGGACGCCATCCGTGGCCATACGGCTGCTGGTGTTGCTGGCCACGCTGTTGGGGCTGGCGGTCGCCCCCGTCCACGCGACGGCGCGCGACGCGGCCGCGCCGTTCAAGGTGTTGGCCCTGTACAACGGGACGTGGGACGCCGCCCACATCAATTTCGTTCACGAGGCGAACGACTGGTTCCCGAAGCAGGCCGAGCAGAACGGTTTCACCTATACGGCGAGCAACGACTGGAACCAGCTCAACGACATCGGGACCGACGACTACCAGGTGGTGCTGTTCCTCGACGACCTGCCGCAGACCGCCGCCCAACGCTCCGGCTTCGAGCGCTATATGCGCGCCGGCGGCGCCTGGATGGGGTTCCATGTGGCGGCCTTCACCACCGAGGCACAGAGCTGGCCCTGGTACCACGACGAGTTCCTCGGCAGCGGCAACTTCAAGTCCAACACCTGGGGCCCGACCACGGCCACCCTGCGGGTCGAGGACCGGACCCACCCGTCCACCAAGGCGCTGCCCGCCACCTTCACCTCGTCGGTCAGCGAGTGGTACAGCTGGTCGAAGGACCTGCGGAAGAACCCGGACATCAAGATCCTGGCCTCCGTCGACCCGAGCAGCTTCCCGCTCGGCACCGACCCCAACCAGACCTGGTACGACGGCTACTACCCGATCCTGTGGACGAACAGCAAGTACAAGATGCTGTACGCGAACTTCGGGCACAACGCGATGGACTACGAGCACAACACCCCCCTGTCGTCCACCTTCGCGAGCCAGACGCAGAACCGGTTCCTGCTCGACGGGCTGAAGTGGCTCGGCGGTGCGGGTGGCTCCCGGCAACCGGCCGAGTCCATCGCCGGAACCGCCTCGACGCCCTGATCCAGAAGCTCGCCGCCCTGATCCAGAAGTAGGCCCCGTAGCGGCACGGCGGAGGGGCCCCCCGGTAACCGGCGGGGCGGGCTAGGGTCTCGCCGGGCGCCCGGCCCCGGTACTCGCGGGGGGCGGCGGGGCCCTCGGTCGCGCGCGCTC
>NZ_JBHYVB010000138.1:0-13865 GCF_042750115.1 Streptomyces sp. NPDC059455 | reverse complement strand
CGTCCCCTTCATCCTGAACCGCGCCGCCATAATCATCACGGCGGCCGCGACGCGGCCGCGGGGCGCCCGCCCCGCACACCCGGGGCGGCCTTCTCCGTTCTCCCCGGCCGCGACCCCGGCTAACGGCAGGGTTCGGCGCTTCCACAAGGACCTGCTCGCACTCGACACCCTCGACGTCGGCTATCGGCTCCTGATGGCGGACGCCTGACCTGGACGGGCGGCGGCCGCGGGGATCCGGCTGCGGGGAGCGGCGCGCCGGTTACTGAAAGTGTCGGTCAACTGTGTGAAGATAGCCCTCATGTTTGGGGGAGGGGACAGCAGACCGCCTGGTCAGGCTGGCAAAACGACGCTGGCGGACCTCATCCGCCAGGAGACCGCCGCGCGGATGCCGGAGCGGGAGAAGTGGGCGGCGCTGCGGAAGGCGCGGCTGTACTTCCAGCGTCCGGAGGAGCCGGGTTTCCTGGTCTCGGAGACCGCCGAAGACGGCCCGCTCGTACCGGTCTTCACCTCGATCGAGGGGCTCGCCCGCTTCGCGGGGGCGTGTGGATGGGCGTCCACGACCGTCGAGGACCTGGTGGGCCTGTTGCCCGAGGGCGTACGGGCGCTGGTGGATCCGCTGGGCGAGCGCCCCTTCCTGCTGGACGCGCGGACGCTGCGCGACGCGGACGGCCAGGAAGCGGAGCCCCACCAGGAAGCGGAAGCCCAGGAAGCGGACGGCCAGGAAGCGGACGGCCAGGAAGCGGACGGCCGCGAGGAGGGGGCCGAGCGTGGCGGATCCTGATGCCCGGAACGTGAACCGCGCCCCCAGCGAGGGCGGCGAACACGGCAAGTACGGCGGCAACGAGGGTGCCGACGGCTACAAGATCGAGATCGCTTCGGTGAAGGGCCTGATCGCCCCGCTGGAGGAGTCGGTCATCGGGGCCCGGGCCGTGAAGAACGGCCAGGAGAAGCTGACGTCCTATCTCCAGCACTGCGGCGCGCCCGAACTCCTCGAATCGGGCAAGGGGTTCCTCAAGGAGTGGGGCTTCGGCATGGGCGAGCTGGCCGATCACGCGGACGCGGTGGTGGAGCGGCTGTACGAGGCGATAGCCGGGTACATGCTGGCGGACCTGATGCGGATCAAGGACTTCTGGCCCTCGGACGAGAACATGGCCAAGCTCCCCTCGGGCGCGGCCGGCAAGTGGTCCTGGGAGCACGTGGGCGCGCCGGAGATGGAGAAGCGCCCGGAGGACACGGCGCTGTCGAAGTTCGCGCGCAAGTTGCAGAGTGAGTACGGGGACGAATCCTGATGGGCGATCCGGACGCGGGGCGGCCCCCGCAGATACGGATACCGGAGGACGCCAAGCCCAAGGATCTGATCCCCGGCAATCCGGACGACATCGACGACCTGGTGCTGGAGCTGCGCGCGTACGCGGGTGCCTTCCAGGACGGCAAGGACAAGCTGCGGCCGCTGGAGCTGGCGGACTGGTCGGGCAAGGGCGCGAACGAGTTCCGGAAGTCGGTCGACCGGCTGCCGAAGGAACTGACCTCGGGCCACGACCAGTTCACCCATGCGGCGAGTGCGCTGGCGGCGTACGCCACCAAGCTGCGGTCGGTGCAGAAGCGGTGTGAGCCGATCATCGAGGACGCGGACGCGGCGCGGGCGGCGTCCAAGGCGCACGGCAAGAAGGTCGAGTCGTACAACGACGCGGTGACGCGCGGCGACGAGCGGTTGCCGGAGAAGCCTTCGGAGACCGATCCGGGCATCGCCGCGATGGAGGGGTGTGTCGGTCGGCTGGACAAGCTGATCGAGGAGTTGCAGCTGGTCGTCGACGCGTCCAAGAAGAAGATCGACAAGGCGGCGGAGAAGGCCCCGAACAAGCCGAGCAACTGGCAGAAGGTCGGGGACGGCCTCAAGGACGGGCTGTGGAAGGCCCACTACGGCATCCTGGGCATGGCCGAGCTCCCCGCCTCGCTCCTCAAGGGCGACGCCCAGGGCTTCGCGATGCAGCTGGCCGGCATGGTGGACGGCGCGGCGTACGCGGCCCAGCACCCCAAGGAGTTCGCGAAGGCGGTCACGAACTGGGACATGTGGTCCAAGGACCCGCTGCGCGCGGCGGGCGAGATCACCCCGTCGCTGCTGCTCGCCCTGGCCACGGGCGGCGCGAGCGCGCTGCGCAAGGAGCTCCAGACGGGCAGGACCGCCGCCCAGCGGCTGGCGGCCCGTAAGAAGGTCCTGGGCCGGGACGGCGAGGCGTCCGGGCGGGCGGACAGCGAGGGCACCCACGACCGGCACACCCACGACAGGGACTGCGAGGACGACCCGGTCGACGTCGCGACCGGCGAGATGGTCATGCCGGCCACGGATGTGTCCCTGCCCGGGGCGCTCCCCCTGGTCCTGGAGCGCACCTTCGTCTCCGGGCACACCTGCGGCGGCTGGTTCGGCCGCACCTGGGCGGCCACGCTCGACCAGCGGCTGGAGCTGGACGCGGACGGGATCGTGTTCGTCACGGCCGACGGGATGGTGCTGCGCTACGGGGTGCCGACGCCCGGGGAGGACACGTATCCGGCGCGGGGCCCGCGCTGGCCGCTGCGCTGGGACGGCGCGGCGGGCGGCACGATGCGGATCGAGATTCCCGAGCGGGGCCGCACGCTGCACTTCACTCCGCTGCCTCTTCTGGGTGGCAATGAGCTGCCCCTGGAGACGATCGAGGACCGCAACGGCCGGTCCATCACCTTCACGTACGACGAGGACGGCACCCCGCGCGAGGTGGCGCACTCCGGCGGGTACCGCATCGCGGTCGACACCGATCCGGAGCTGTCGCGCATCACGGGGCTGCGGCTGCTGGGCGTCGGTGGCGGCGGGGAGAGTGAAGGCGAGGGCGAGGGTGAGGGCACCACGCTGGTCTCCTTCGGCTACAACGGCGTGGGCGACCTGACCGAGGTCTTCAACTCCGCCGGCGAGCCGATGCGGTTCACCTACGACGAACAGCACCGCGTCACGTCGTGGACCGACCGCAACGGCACCAGCTTCGGGTACGTCTATGACCACCGGGGCCGGGTGCTGCGCACCGTCGGCTCGGACGACATGATGACCGGCCGCTTCCACTACGACGAGGCGTCCCGCACCACCGTCTACACGGACTCGCTCGGCCACCGCGTCACGTATGTCTTCGACGAGGCGTACCGGGCGGTGGCCCGCACCGATGCCCTGGGCCACACCACCCGCACCGAGTGGGACCCGCAGACGCGCCGCGTGCCCCTGTCGGTGACGGACCCGCTGGGCCACACCACGCGCTACGCGTACGACGACTCCGGCAATCTCATACGCGTCGCCCGCCCGGACGGCACGGTGGCCACGGCCACGTACGACGCGTACGGCCGGCCACTGGAGGTCCGGGAACCGGACGGCGCCGTGTGGCACCACGCCTATGACGAACGGGGCAACCGCGTCCGGACGACGGACCCGATGGGCGCGGAGACGCACTACACATACGACGAGTCGGGGAACCTGACCTCGGTCACGGACGCCCTGGGCCACACCACGCATGTCGTATGCGACGAGGCGGGCCTGCCGGTGGAAATCACCGACGGGTCGGGCAACACGACACGGGTCCGCCGGGGCACCCATGGCCGCATCACGCGCGTCACCGACCCCCTGGGCCATGTCACCCGCCAGGGCTGGACCATCGAGGGCAAGCCCGCCTGGCGCACCCGGCCGGACGGCAGCCGCGAGACCTGGGCCTGGGACGCCGAGGGCAACCTCCTCGAACACACCGACCCGGCGGGCAACACCACCCGCCACACCCACACCCACTTCGACCTCCCGGCGACGCGGACCGAGCCGGACGGGGCGACGTACGCCTTCACGTACGACACCGAGCTGCGGCTGACCGGCGTCACGAACCCGCAGGGCCTGACGTGGACGTACGCGTACGACGGGGCGGGGCAGGTCGTCTCGGAAACGGACTTCAACGGCCGCACGCTCAGCTACCAGCACGATGCGGCGGGCCGCCTGATATCCCGGGAGAACGGCGCGGGCGAAGCGCTGGCCTACGCGCGTGACGCGCTGGGCCGTACGGTCGCCACGCGCACGGCGGACGGCACGGAGACGACGTTCGCGTACGACGCGGCGAGCCGCCTGACGCGGGCGGCGAACCCGGACACGGAGCTGAACCGCACGTATGACGGGCGGGGCCGGGTCCTGACGGAGACGGTGGGCGGTCGTACGACGACGTACGGATACGACGCGGCGGGCAACCGCACGGAGCGGATCACCCCGAGCGGCCTGCGGTCGGCGTGGACGTACGACGCGGCCGGCCGCCCAATGTCCCTCACCACGGCGGACAACTCCCTGCACTTCGGGTACGACGCGGCGGGCCGCGAGACGACACGCGCCTTCGGCGACGACGTGACCCTGACCCAGACGTGGGACGCCCTGGACCGCATGACGGGCCAGACCGTCACCGGCCCGGCCAACGCCCTCATCCAGCACCGGGCGTACGCCTACCGCCCGGACGACCACCTCACCGAAATCCGCGAGCTGACGTCCGGCACCCGCCGCTTCGACCTCGACCCGGTCGGCCGCGTAACGGCGGTCCACGCCCACGGCTGGACCGAGACCTACGCCTACGACGCGGCGGGCAACCTGACGCATGCCACGGCCCCCGACCACGCATCACCCGGCGACCGCGAGTTCACCGGCACGATCATCCACCGCGCGGGCCGCACCACCTACGAACACGACGCCCAAGGCCGCCTGACCCGCCGCACCCGCAAACTCCTCAACGGCCAGACCCGCACCTGGACGTACACCTGGAACGCGGAAGACCGCCTGACGGACGCGACGACGCCGGACGGCGACCACTGGCACTACATGTACGACCCGCTGGACCGCCGCATATCCAAACAACGCCTGGCCGAGGACGGCACGGTCGCCGAAGCGGTGGACTTCACCTGGGACGGCACGAGGCTGGCGGAACAAGTCACGCCGGAGGGCGTGGCAACAACCTGGGACTACGCCCCAGGAACCCACCGCCCGATAGCCCAGACCGAGCGCTTCGAATCCAAGGCCCGCTTCCACGCCATCATCACCGACCTGGTCGGCACCCCCACCGAACTGGTCGCCCCCGACGGCACCCTCGCCTGGCAGCACCGCACCACCCTCTGGGGCACCCCCCTCCCCGCCCCACCCGGCTCAGCCGACTGCCCCCTCCGCTTCCCCGGCCAATACGCCGACCCGGAAACCGGCCTCCACTACAACTACTTCCGCCACTACGACCCGGAATCTGCTCGGTACACCACTCCTGACCCACTCGGATTGGTTCCAGCTCCCAATGCGACAAGCTATGTCCACAATCCCCACACTTGGAGTGATCACCTAGGGCTCGCCGGAGATGACGGAGTAGAATGGGCCAACCCTAACGACATAAACTTTTCACAACGCACCGTATCTCCGAACGACTACGCAGAGAAGATGCGCTCTGGAGAATGGGATTGGCGCCGACCTGGAGCTGCTTTGAGGGTTATGGAGGTAGACGGTCAACTGGTGTCGTACGACAACCGAAGGCTTGATGCGGCGCGCGAAGTTGGGGCGCCCGTGGCAATCGAACATGTCGACCCAAACGCTGTCCATCCTGATTCTACAACTGGGCGAACCTGGGCAGAGCAGTTCAGAAGGCGCATGAACTCGGCACGGAACAGGAATGAGCTCGGTGAGCCTGTGCCACCAACAGGGCTCGAACAGAGACCAGACCACGTTCGGAACAATAAATGCAAGAAGGGGAAATGACCACCATCACAGAGCTGTGGAAAGAATTTCAGCTCCCGATCAGAGATGCTCTGCACTTCGCCGATGGGCAATCCTTCGACGTGAGCCTCACTCCCGAAGCATCGAGCGGACTGACGATCCAGGCACCTTTCGATTTGAGTGGCATGCTTGCAGATGATCCATCATGGACGTCCTCAGTTGATGGACTTGTCGAGGCAGACCTGGGGAAGCGGGGGCTACTGTGGGGCGGCGAGGGTTCGTATGGCTCCGAGGGCTTTATCGCCCGCTTGACCACCGAACGCTCACTGGTTTGGGCGATCTTCTTCATGGATTCGAATCCATTTGATCAGATCCACTTGACCAACAACGTCGCCACCTTCGTCTCAACTTCCACGGTGGAAATCACAGTCGACATCGACGATCCACGAGCACCAATCCCCATGATGTAAGGACGGGGCGCTGCCGAACTTCCAACAGATCCCGCGCTTCGCCCCGTAGAAGGTCGTCGTTCAGCACCCCGGTTCCTGTGCTCTTGACCAGAAATTGCGGCACTTGAGGTTCAGCGGCATGGTTCACTTCTCACGGACACCACGCGATGTACGCGACGAAGAGGAGCCGCCCGTGGCGCACGAGATTGATCCGTCCTTCCTCGCGCTGCCCTGAGGGCGCTCGCCGACGCGGCGCTCGCGCGGGCACGCGCGCTGGGGGCCGAGCATGCCGACTTCCGATTCGAGCGGGTGCGCAGTGCCGCCTGGCGGTTGCGGGATGCCAGGCCATCCGGGGCCTCGGACACCACCGACCTGGGGCATGCGGTGCGGGTAGTGCACGGTGAGGCGTGGGGGTTTGCGTCGGGTGGATCTGAGCATGGACGCGGCGGCCCGCATCGCCTCGCAGGCGGTGGCGAAGCTGTCGGCCAAGGTGATCGAGGCAGCCGGGTCCGGTGAGCGGGTGGACTTGGCGGACGAGCCGGTGCATGCCGACAGGACCTGAATATCCTCGTATGAGGTCAACCCGTTCGATGTGGCCGACTCCGACAAGACCGGACTCGCCGAGTGGAGCCAGCGGCTGCTGGCCGCCGACGGCGATCAGCGGTCCTCGGGATAGGTCCGCAGGTCCGTGGTGGCAAGGGTCCAGTCGCCGATGGTCACCTCGTCGCCAAAGGCGTAATCACTGCGGGTGCGGTAACGGGGGCCCTCACCGCCGAGCCCGGGAACCGGATCGGACAGAGCCGCGATGGTGCCCTTCCGTGGATCGACGAGAAGATAGAGAGGGATGCCCATCGCCGGGTAGTCGTGCATCTTCTCGACGCAGTCGGTGGAGTGATTCGACGGCGAGACGATCTCGGCGACCAGAGCGACATCTCGGGGATGGAACGGTGCCATCGTGTTCTCGGCGAACACCGCGTCAGGAACCACGATCAGTCCGGGCGCCGGAGTTTCCCGAGTAAGGCGTCTTCCACCTCACCGCCCGTGTGGGCGACCAGGAAAGGCGGGATCCGCCGGTCGAGCTGCTGGCGGATACGCAGAGCGATGAACTCGTGCGGACGCGAGGCGGACATCATCATGACGATCTCGTCGCCGCTGATCTCGTAGCCCCGGAACGAGTCAGGGGCGTGTTCGGCGAGCCGCTCCGCGATTTCCCGTAGACGCCCGTACTCCACGGCCGACGCTCCCCACCACGGCGGTCCTGCTTGTCCGTGCCCCCATCATCGCGCATCGCCGGCTCCAGTGTCTCCCGTGCCCTGCCGCGACCGGCACTCCTCGGACGCGAGAGCGTATTCGCACCACACCGTCTTCCCGACGCCCCGTTCCGCCACCCCCCACTTCGACGCGAGCGCGTCCACGAGCAGCAGCCCGCGCCCGCACTCCGCCTCGTCCTCCTGGTCCCGGAGCACCGGGCGCCGCTCGTCGCGGGCGTCGGACACCTCGATACGGGCCGAGACGGGTCCGCCACGGCTGTCTCCGCCGGGCGGAGGCTGCACGCTGAGCCGCAGATAGAAGTTCCGGCCGGGCACATGCCCGTGGTTCACGGCATTCGCCGCGAGTTCGCCCGCGATCAGCGCGAGGCTCTGCGAAGCCTCGGCGTCCCGGGGGATGCCCCACTCCTCCAGTCTGCGGACGACGACGCGCCGGGCGAGCCGGGCACCGCGCCGGGAAGAGGTGAAGAACATCTCGAATGTACCGCTAGGGGGATTTTCGCCATTCACGTCACCGAGCGTGGCGAAGCGCGCCTAGCCTGACCAGACGGGCGGCGGGTACGCAGGGTCGCGGTACGGGCACGACGGGTGCCCGTACGGGAGGACCTCCGTGACGCCGAGGGGAAGGGGCCCGTTCTCGCGCAAGGAGGTGGGTGGGTCATGGCGGGTGACATCGTCAAATGCATCGGCAGGCAGGTGAAGCTCTTCCGCGAACGGGCGGGGCTCACGCAGGCACAGTTGGGTGTGGCGATCGGGTATAGCGAGGAGCAGGTCTCATCGGTCGAGCAGGGACGCCGGGTGCCACAGCCGGATTTCCTGGACGCGGCGGACGAGGCGCTGGAGGCGTTCGGGGTGCTGCGGGCGGCCAGGGAGGAGGTGGCCAACGTACAGCTCCCGGCGTTCTTCCGGGGCGCGGCGCGGCTGGAGGCGCAGGCGGTCGAGTTCCACGCCTACGAGAACCAGGTGGTCAACGGGTTGCTCCAGACCGGCGATTACGCCCGGGCTGTCTTCATGATGCAACGCCCGATGTTGGGCGAGGAGACCATCGAGCAGCGGGTCACCGCCCGGTTGGCCCGGCAGGAACTCATCACTCGGCAACCCCCGCCCATCATGAGCTTCGTGACCGAAGAGGCGGTGTTACGCCGGCCGTGCGGCGGAACGCCGGTGATGCGCGCACAGTTGGAACATCTGCTGCACATCGGCCGGATGCGAAATGTGGATCTTCAAGTCATGCCGACGGGGCTGGAAGAGCACGCCGGAGCGGGCGGCCCCTTTGCCTTGCTGGAGCCCAAGGGGCGCCAGATGATGGGCTACGTAGAGGCCCAGGACATCAGCAGATTGCTGACGGATCGCAAAGCGGTCCGCACCCTCGAACAGCGCTACGGGATCATCAGGGCCCAGGCTCTCACTCCACGGGAGTCGCTGGACTTCATCGAGAAACTGTGGGGAGAAACGTGAACAACAACGACATCGAACTGTCGTGGTTCAAGAGCAGCTACAGCAGCGGTGAGGGCGGCATGTGCGTCGAGGTGGCCGCCACCGCCGACACCGTCCACGTACGGGACTCCAAGAACCGCCACGGATCACAACTCGCCTTCTCCATACGCCAGTGGGACGCCTTCATCGACCGTCTCACGGCTGAAGAGTTCGGCGCGTAACCACCCGTTCGGGCCGCCTTGGGCAACCGGGGCGGCCGTTGTCCTTTCGCCGCGCAGAGCGGTGTGGCGATTACCAGGGGTGTCGGTCACCCGTGCCCGAGCAGCCCGCGTTCGACCTGGACCGCAGGTTTGCCGACCCGTGCGCGCTGCTGCCCGACCTGAGCGACGAGCGGCGCGGCCGGAGGCCGAGGGCGGCGACCCCGGGCCCGGCGGTTCAGCCGCAATTACCGCGCCCCACCCCGCAGCGGCATGGTTCACTGCCGACGGACACCACGCAACGTACGCGACGAAGAGGAGCCGCCCGTGGCGCACGAGATTGATCCGTCGTTCCTCGCGCTGCCGCTCAGGGCGCTCGCCGATGCGGCGCTCGCGCGGGCTCGCGCGCTTGGGGCCGGGCATGCGGACTTCCGGTTGGAGCGGGTGCGGAGTGCCGCGTGGCGGTTGCGGGATGCCAAGCCTGCGGGGGCGGCCGACAGCACCGACCTGGGGTATGCGGTGCGGGTGGTGCACGGCGGGGCGTGGGGGTTCGCGTCGGGGGTGGATCTGAGCATGGACGCCGCCGCGCGAGTGGCCTCGCAGGCGGTGGCGATGGCGAAGCTGTCGGCGAAGGTGATCGAGGCGGCGGGGTCCGATGAGCGGGTGGAGTTGGCGGACGAGCCGGTGCATGCCGACAAGACGTGGGTGTCCTCGTATGAGGTCAACCCGTTCGATGTGGCCGACTCCGACAAGACCGGACTGCTCGCCGAGTGGAGCCGGCGGCTGCTCGCGGCCGATGGGGTCGCGCACGCGGACGCGTCGCTGCTGACCGTGCAGGAGAACAAGTTCTACGCGGACACGGCGGGCACCGTGACCACCCAGCAGCGGGTGCGACTCCATCCGCAGCTCACGGCCGTGGCCGTGGATCCGGCGAGCGGGGAGTTCGACTCGATGCGCACCCTGGCCCCGCCGGTCGGGCGCGGCTGGGAGTATCTGACCGGTGGACCCGGTGCGGGCGGCGGCTGGGATTGGGACGCGGAGCTGGCGGAGATCCCGGAGCTGCTGGCCGAGAAGATGCGCGCGCCATCCGTCGAGGCCGGGTCGTACGACCTGGTGGTGGACCCGTCCAATCTGTGGCTGACCATCCATGAGTCGATCGGCCACGCCACCGAGCTGGATCGCGCGCTCGGCTACGAGGCGGCGTACGCGGGCACTTCCTTCGCCACGTTCGACCAGCTCGGAAAGCTGAAGTACGGCTCCGAGGTGATGAATGTGACCGGGGACCGGACCGCCGAGCATGGGCTGGCCACCATCGGCTACGACGACGAAGGCGTGGCCGCCCAGTCCTGGGACCTGGTGAAGGGCGGCACCCTCGTCGGCTATCAGCTGGACCGCCGGATCGCCCGGCTGACCGGTTTCGAGCGGTCGAACGGCTGCGCCTTCGCCGATTCGCCGGGCCATGTGCCGGTGCAGCGGATGGCGAACGTGTCGCTGCGGCCCGCCCCCGGCGGCCCCTCGACGGAGGAGCTGATCGGGGATGTCGAGAACGGTCTGTATCTGGTCGGCGACCGCTCCTGGTCGATCGATATGCAGCGGTACAACTTCCAGTTCACGGCACAGAGGGCGTATCGCATCAGGAACGGCGCTCTCGCCGGGCAGGTGCGCGACTTCGCCTACCAGGCCACCACCACCGACTTCTGGGGTTCGATGACGGCCGTGGGCGGCCCGCGGACGTATGTCCTGGGCGGCGCCTTCAACTGCGGCAAGGCCCAGCCCGGGCAGATCGCGGCGGTCTCGCACGGCTGCCCGTCGGCGCTGTTCCGCGGCGTCAATATCCTCAACACCACCCAGGAGGCCGGACGATGAGCGTGAAGCCCCATGAGATCGTCGAGCGCGCCCTGGAGCTGTCCCGCGCGGACGGCTGTGTGGTGATCGCCAACGAGACCTCGACGGCCAATCTGCGCTGGGCGGGCAACGCCCTGACGACCAACGGCGTCACCCGCGGCCGCACCCTGACCGTCGTGGCCACCGTGAACGGCGGGCAGGGCACCGCCTCGGGCGTGGTGTCCCGGTCCGCGGTCACCGCCGAGGAGCTGGAGCCGCTGGTCCGGGCCGCCGAGGCGGCGGCGCGGGAGGCGGAGCCGGCCGAGGACGCCCAGCCGCTGGTGGAGCGGGATCCGGGCGCGGCGGTCTCCCCGGGCTTCACCGACTCCCCCGCGGTGACCTCCTCCGAGGTGTTCGCCGGCTTCGCGCCCGCCCTCGGCGAGTCCTTCGCCCGGGCCCGCGCGGGCGGCCGGGAGCTGTACGGATTCGCCCACCATGAGCTGGTCTCCAGCTATCTCGGCAGCTCCACCGGGCTGCGGCTGCGCCATGACCAACCCACCGGCACGCTCGAGGTCAACGCCAAGTCACCGGACCGGACGCGTTCGGCCTGGGCCGGGCGGGCCACCCGGGACTTCACCGATGTGGACCCGGCCGCGATCGACGCCGAGCTCGCCCAGCGGCTCGCCTGGGCCGAGCGCAGGGTCGAGCTGCCGGCCGGCCGCTACGAGACGCTGCTGCCGCCGAGCGCGGTGGCCGATCTGCTGATCGACCAGCTGTGGTCGTCCTCGGCCCGGGACGCGGCGGAGGGCCGTACGGTCTTCAGCAAGCCGGGCGGTGGCACCCGGGTCGGCGAGAAGCTGTCCGAGCTGCCCTTCACGCTGCGCAGTGACCCGGCCGAGCCGGGGCTGGAGACGGCGCCGTTCGTGATCGCGCACTCGTCCGGGGACGACACGTCGGTCTTCGACAACGGTCTGCCGCTGTCCGGCACCGACTGGGTCCGGGACGGGGTGCTGCAGCAGCTGATCACCACCCGGCACACCTCCGCTCTCACCGGGCTGCCGCTCGCCCCCGCGGTCGACAACCTGATCGTGGACGCGGGCGGCACCCGCTCGCTGGAGGAGATGGTCGCGTCGACCGAGCGCGGGCTGCTGCTGACCTGCCTGTGGTACATCCGTGAGGTCGATCCGGCCACGCTGCTGCTCACCGGGCTGACCAGGGACGGCGTCTATCTCGTGGAGAACGGCGAGGTGGTCGGCGAGGTGAACAACTTCCGGTTCAACGAGTCGCCGGTGGGTCTGCTCGCCCGCGCCACCGAGGCGGGCCGCACCGAGCGGACGCTGGCGCGGGAGTGGAGCGACTACTTCAACCGCGCCGCGGTGCCGCCGCTGCGCATTCCGGACTTCAATATGAGCTCGGTCAGCAAGGGGGTGTGAGGAGCCGAATAGACTGGTCCAGGCCCATCCGAAGCGACCGTTTCGGATCCATCCATATCCGTTTCGTCTATCACCAGGAACGCCATGACACGCCTCGGCGAATCCGTCGCCCGCGCCAGCGAGCTCCTCAGCCAGGATCTCTCCTCCGACAAGACCGTCGAGCGGCTGCTCGAGGAGACGGGCTCGCGGCGCTATATCGACCTGACGGACCTGTCGCCGACGGAGCAGGCCGAGCTGATCGCGTCCCGTACGGTCGAGATCCTGCCCGGTGTGGCGGATCTGGCCAAGCGGATCGAGGAGCGCCGCGGCGCCGGCCAGGGCCTGGCGATCAAGCTGGGCATCGACCCGACGGCCGCCGATGTGCACCTCGGCCATGTGGTGCCGATGATCATCCTCAACCGCTTCCAGCGCATGGGGCATGACGTCACACTGCTGATCGGCGACTTCACGGCCAAGATCGGCGACCCGTCGGGCCGTACGGCGGAGCGCCCGCCGCTGACCGACGAGGACATCGCCCGGAACCTCGCGGGCTACCAGGACCAGGTCCGGCCGTTCTTCGACTTCGAGAAGGTCAACTTCCGGCAGAACAGCGAGTGGCTGGCGCCGTACACCTTCCCGGAGCTGCTGGGGCTGCTCTCCCAGGTGCCGGTCTCCCAGCTGCTGCAGCGCGAGGACTTCCGCAACCGGCTGGCCGCGGGCTCCGGGCTGACCATGTCCGAGCTGCTCTACCCGATCGCGCAGGCCCTCGACTCGGTGGCCCTGGAGTGCGATGTGGAGCTGGGCGGCGCGGATCAGCTGCTCAATCTGCAGATGGGCCGCAAGCTGATGGAGCTGCGCGGGCAGCGGCCGCAGCTGGTGGTCACGATGCCGCTGATCGAGGGCACGGACGGCACCGGCGCCAAGATGTCCAAGTCCAAGGGCAACTATGTGGCGCTCTCGGCGACCGCCGACGATGTCTTCGGCAAGATCATGTCGATTCCGGACCGGCTGATGAAGCCGTACCTGGAGGCATGGACCGAGTGGACGGACGCGGAGATCGCCGCCTCGATCGCCCGGGTCGAGGAGCGGTCACTGCACCCGATGGATCTGAAGAAGGTCCTGGCGGGCGAGGTGGTGGCGGCGGTGTACGGCCTCGAGAAGGCGATGGCGGCCCGTGCGGGCTTCGTCGCCCAGTTCTCCAAGAAGAGCTTCACCGACGTCGAGACGCCGGTGGTCGACGCCGGGGAGCACGGCACCGAGTCCATCGCGACCGTGCTGAGCAAGGTGCTGGAGTTCCAGCCCAGCGCCTCGGCCGCCCGCCGGGTGGCCAAGCAGAACGGTCTGCGGCTGGTGATCGAGACCGAGGGCGGCCAGGAGTCGGTGGTGCTGCCCGAGGCCCAGGCGGTGCGCCCGCTGGCCGAGGTGGTCGCGGAGACGCTGGCGTCCGCCGGGCTCACGGGGGCGTCCGGCGCGGTCTACCTCAAGGCCGGGCGGAAGATCGCCCAGGTGCGCGGTGTGTAGTCAAAGCGGCGGCCGGTGCGCGTCCACCA
>NZ_JBHYVB010000137.1:28268-31529 GCF_042750115.1 Streptomyces sp. NPDC059455 | reverse complement strand
AAGGCGTCCTTGGCGTCCGTCTTGGCCTCGCCCCGGTAGGAGGCCGAGGCGCGGTGCACGGTCAGGCCGGTGATGTAGACCATCGGCTGATCGTGTTCGCCATTCGCGGTGATCACCACGCAGTGGTGGTGTTCCTTGCCGATGTCCACTCCGGCCCATATCTGGGGCACGGTCACCTCCGCCAGCTCGTCGCGCGTTCACGGCCCAGCAGACGACCTCGCCGACGTTGCCCTACACAGCGATCGAGTCGCATCTCCCAATTGGCGGTCGAGTCGTCGCGGGGCGGCCAAGCCTTTCCAGCCATCAGGCGGCGCACCCATGACAGCCATACCCAGAGCCCCTGGGTCCCGCCGATCTTACGAGTGACCAGTTCGAACCCACGACCAAGAAAGTAGGGCACCCCATGAGCCAGCCTTCCACCGGTCCGGTCGTCGAGCGGGTGGATGCCCGGCATCGGTACGAGATCCTGGTCGACGGCGAGCGCGCCGGCCTGACCGCGTACCGCGACCGCGGTGCGCAACGCGTCTTCCACCACACGGAGGTCGGCGACGCGTTCGCCGGACAGGGCCTGGCCGCGCTGTTGGTCCAGCGGGCACTCACCGACGTACGCGACTCCGGGAAGCGGGTCGTGCCCGTCTGCCCGTACGTGGCCAAGTTCGTCGAGAAGCATGACGAGTTCGCCGACATCACCGACCCCGTGACCCCCGATGTCCTGCGGTGGCTGGAAGCGGAGCTGGACTGACCGCTGAGGATGGCGCGCCATCCGTGCCCGCCACGGCGCGGATGGCCGTGATCAGGACGGGTCCTCGTCCAGCTTCTCCACCACACGCTCGGACACCTGCGCCAGCGTCCGCGGCTCCGCCGGCGTGATGTGGTCCAGGAACAGATCGCGGACCGCCTCGACGTGACGGGGGCGGCGGCCTCGATCATCGCGCGCCCCGCGTCCGTGATCACCACGAACGCGCCACGGCCGTCCTCGGCACACTCGTCCCGGACCACCAGTCCCCGCTTCACCATGCGGGCGATGTGATGGGACATCCGGCTCTTTTCCCATTCCAGCGCTCTGGCGAGATCCAGAATCCTGCGCCGCCCGTCCGGGGCGTCCGTCCGGGGCGTCCGTCAGCTCGACCAGCACTCCGAAGTCCGCGGCCGACACATTCGACTCCGTCTGCAACAAGCGCGACAACCGGCCCCGGAGCCTGTCGTGCAAGCGGAGGAAGCTCCCGCCAGGCCTGCTGCTCCTCAGGCGTCAGCCATCGCACCTTCTGGCCGCCGTGAACGCGGTGCTGCTGGCGCTCACCGTCTTGCACACCGCCAGTCCGGCGGCCAGAAGGTTCTTCGCCGCGTTCACGTCCCGGTCGTGGGTCGTGCCGCAGTCGCACGTCCAGGTGCGGACACTGGGCGGCATCTTCTTTTGCAGGGTGCCGCATGCGGAGCACAGCTTGGAGGAGGGGAACCAGCGGTCGACCGCGATCACTTCGCGGCCGTACCAGGCGGCCTTGTACTCCAGCATGCTCCGGAACTGCGACCATGCCGCGTCGGAGATCGCCCGGGACAGCTTGCCGTTGCTGAGCATGTTCCGGACGGTGAGATCCTCGATCACCAGCGTTTGGTTCTCACGCACGAGTCGAGTGGTCAGCTTGTGCAGATGGTCACGGCGACGGTCGGTGATCCGGGCGTAGACCTTGGCGACCTTGCGGCGCGCCTTGGCCCGATTGGCGCCGTCGCCCCGGGCCTTGCGGGCGAGGTCGCGCTGGGCGCGGGCGAGGCGGGCGCGGTCGCGCCGCTCGTGCCTGGGGTTGGTGATCTTCTCACCCGTGGACAGGGTGAGCAGGTGATCGAGCCCGGCGTCGATACCGACCGCCGAGCCGCCGGCGGGAAGCGGTTGGACGGCGGGGTCCTCGACGAGGAGGGAGACGAACCAGCGCCCGGCCGCGTCCTCGGAGACGGTCACCGTGGAGGGGACCGCGCCTTCCGGCAGGGGCCGGGACCAGACGATGTCCAGCGGCTGGGCCATCTTCGCCAGCGTCAGCTTCCCGTCCTTGAACCGGAACGCGCTGGAGGTGTACTCGGCGGACTTGCGGGACTTCTTGCGCGACTTGAACCGCGGGTACTTCGACCGCTGGGCGAAGAACGCGGTGAACGCCGCCTGGAGGTGCCGCAGGGCCTACTGGTGCGGAACCGAGGACACATCGTTGAGGAAGGCCAGTTCCCCGGTCTTCTTCCACGCCGTCAGCATCGCCGACGTCGCGTTGTAGTTGACCCGCTCCTGACGCAACGTCCACGCCTCGGCACGGGCCGCGAGCGCCATGTTGTAGACCTTCCGCACGCATCCGAACGTACGCGACAGCTCCGCTGCCTGCGCATCGGTCGGATAGAAGCGGTACCGATACGCCCGCTTCACATGAGTGGCCATAACTCACAAACCAGCACGTCAGCTTGTGGTTCTCTGACACGTCGTCAGTGAAGTACGCCGAATCACCCCGGCGGCCTTCGGCTTTTCCTGCCCTGATCCGCAGGAGCCCGATCCCTCGCCCGAAGGCGGGGATTTCCTCGGAAGTTCCCCATGACCAGGATCGGCATCATCCTCGGCAGCACCCGCCCCAACCGCAATGGCGAGCAGGTGGCCAAGTGGGTCTACGACATCGCCTCCCGGCGCGGCGACACGGAATTCGAACTCGTCGACCTGCGCGATTCCCCGCTGCCGCACCTGGACGAGCCGCTGCCCCCGACGATGGGCCAGTACCAGGGCGAGCACACCAAGAAGTGGGCGGAGAAGATCGGCTCCTTCGACGGGTTCGTCTTCGTCACCCCGGAGTACACCACGGCACGTCCGGCGCGCTCAAGAACGCCATCGACTACCTCTACGCGGAGTGGAACAACAAGGCGGTCGGTTTCGTCTCCTACGGCGGGGTCGGCGGCGCCCGGGCCGTGGAGCATCTGCGGCTTGTCGTCGGCGAGTTGCAGATGGCCGATGTGCGCCAGCAGGTGACGCTCTCGCTGATCACCGAGTTCGAGAACTTCAGCGTCTTCAAGCCCGGCGACTACAACGTGGACTCGCTCAACACCCTGCTCGACCAGGTCGTCGCCTGGAGCGGAGCCCCTGGCGCCGCTCCGCGCCTCCGCCTGAACCGCCTCGGGTGCGGCCGGGGCCCCGACCGGGGGCGGCCCCCGCACAGACCGCGCCCCCCCGACCACGTCGGGGGCGGTAGACGCGCCCAGCCCCCCCCGCGGCCGGGGGTGCGCGGCCGGGGGTCCCGA
>NZ_JBHYVB010000137.1:0-28258 GCF_042750115.1 Streptomyces sp. NPDC059455 | reverse complement strand
ACACTGCGCAACCACCACACCCCCCGCCACACCCGGTGTGCGTCTGTCTGCGTCCCCAGTCCCCCCCCCCCGAGCACCCGACTGACCAGCCGCGGGTGGTCCCGGACCCGTTCCTGGGCCCGGCACCCGAACATCCGGCGACCCCCGTACGACTGCGTGGCCTGACGACTCGCCCTGCCCGGCAGTCGGCCGGTTGTCAGCTGCCGGTGGACCGGACGGTGCTCATGATCTTCTTGAGCTGGGCGTCCGTCAGCGCCTTCGGAACTCCTTGGTCCGCGTAGATCACCCAGCCGTGCATCGTCCCGTCGGGGAGCTTCTGCGCGACGCTGTGCACGACGGCCTTCGGCGGAACGCATGAGCTCGGGTGGTTGGTGACGGTGACCTGGGCGGTCGCGGTGTAACCGTCAATCCCCCCATGCTTCCACGGCTTGGCCTCACTGACCTTGATCTTGGGCTTGTGGTCCGCACCGCCGTACGCGGCGAAGCCCCAGTTGCCCGCCCAGTTGCGGGCGTTCTCCTGGAGCGTGCCGTCCTTGCCGCCGCCCGTGGTGCCGACGGTGGCGAGCTGCCCCTTGCCCGCCTCACCAAAGGCCTTGGGATTGGGACTCGACGCGCAGCCGCCCTCACGGTAGTTGCCGGCCGCGGTCATGACGACGATCGGCTGACCGTTCTTGTCCGTGTAGGAGAGGGCCGTCTCCTCGTCGAGGGTCTTCCACTTCTCGGCCTTGGCGGGCACGTCGTAACGGAAGTGGTGCTTCTGCGAGGTCTGCGTCTGCCACCCCGAGAACAACGGCTGATCGCCCGAGGGGCTCGCCGGGGCGGAGGACTGGGACGACCCCGCGGAAGGCGCCTTCGACGCCGCGGCGCCGGTGTCCTTGTCCGTGCCGCTGCCGGTGTCCTCGTTGCATCCGCTCAACGCGACGGCCATGCCGATGCCGACGGCCGCGATCAGGGTCTTCTTCATTCGCCGGGACGGCATCGAGGTGGACTGCGGGTACTGAGCAGAGGTGCACCGTGGGTGCTGTGCGAGGTTCTTGAAGATCTTTGACTGAGACATGATCGGCACTCTAGGCGAGCCGCGCTGCCACAGATCCCCAGGTGGGCGCCCCACCGCAAGACGGATACCCACTCGTGACACATCACATCAAGCTGATACGCGCGGCGCCTCGTAGGGAACGCCGACCTTGGCGGCCAGGCCGGAGATCATCAGCTCCAGGCCGTACTGGAACTCCGCGTCGTGATCGCTGTCGGCCAGATAGGGCGCGGTCGCGGTCAGAATCGGGTCGCCGGAGGCCGCGATGGCTTCGGTGCGCTGCTGGACCTGGTCGCTGTCCATGGCGCCCAGATAGATGGCGTAACCCAGTTCGCGCATGATCGAGCCGACCATGAAGGCGGTGTAGCCGCGCAGGACATGGACCATCTCCTCGGGGGCGAGGCGGAGTTCGTCGAGGCAGGCCAGCGTGGAGCGCATGGCCTCCAGGGCGGCGGGTGACTGCGTGGGCCGGGTCAGCACCAGGGGAAACGCCTTCGGGTGCCGCTTGGCGGCGGCGCGGAAGGCGGCGGCGTGCGCCCGGATCCGCTGCTGCCAGGTTCCGCCCTCCTCCTCGGGAAAGGCGATACCGGCCAGCAGCGCTTCGGCGACGCCGTCGAGAAGGGCCTCCTTGTTCGGTACGTGGTTGTAGAGCGACATGTTCTCGATGTCGAGCTCCGTGGCCAGTTTGCGCAGGGAGAAGGCGTCGGGGCCATCGCGGTCGATCATCGTCACCGCCGCCGCGATCACCTTTTCGCGGGTCAGGCCGACCCGCCTGCCACGGCCGGTTCCTCGCGCCGCCATGCGTCACCTTCCCCTTGACATCACTTACGCCGCAAGTCTAGCGTTCCGGCCCACAAGACTTGCGGTGCAAGTCTCGCGTTGACTGATCGCGCCGCTGAGTTCGCCGAATTCATGGAACCTGCACCGAGCCGGCCCGGCTGACCAGAGGCCGACCAGAGAAGGACTCGATCGATGAAGCTCGCCTGGCAGGACACCGACGTCCTCGACATGCCCACGCTCGGCACCCCGATCACCACCCTCGGCGGCCTCGCGGACATACCCGGCGGCTACGGCGCACAGCTCGGGTGGGCCCGCACGCGAGCGGAGGAGCTGCGTACCGAATTCGCGGCGACCGGTACCCCGGACACCGTCACCACCTGCGACCTGGTGACCCTGCCCTATCCGACGAGATTCGGCCTCTTCCGCGCTTCCCGGGCCATCGCCCCGTTCCTCGCCATCACCAACCGCATGCTCGTCATCCGCTGGACCGAGAGCGACGGGCGGCGGCGGGTGCTCCTGTTCGAGCCGAGCGATGTCCAACTCGGCCGCAACACCCCGTACTTCGCCGCGCTGGCCCGTCGCACACCCGGCCCGGTGCGATCCCTGATGGTCACCGAACACGGCACCGTCCTCGGGCATCTGGCCCGGCTCGGTATCGCGCCCGAGGACGTCGACTATCTCCTCTTCGACCATCTGCACACCCAGGACCTGCGCCGGTGGATCGGCACCAGCACACCCCAGCCGGACTTCGGCGACGGTCCGGTCGAGCCCGCGTTCCCCCGCGCCAAGGTGATCGTGCAACGGCATGAACTGCTGGCCATGTCCGAGCTCCACCCGCTTCAGCGGCCCTGGTACCAGCCCGAGGCGTATCGGGATGTCCGGCCCGAGGCCTTTCTCGCCGTCGACGGCTCACTGCTCCTCGGCCCCGGGGTCGCGGTCATCTCCACCCCCGGCCATGTGCTGGGCAACCAGACCCTCCTGCTGAACACCTCCAGCGGCATCTGGGCGTCCAGCGAGAACGCCATCGCCGCCGAATGCCTGACCCCCGAGCACTCCCGCATGCCCGGCATCGCCCGCTGGACTCGCGCCTGGCAGCAGGAGGTCGTTCTGAACGCCAACACCATCGAGACGACGGCCGAGCAGTACAACTCACTCATCATCGAGAAGACGCTCGTCGACCGCGCCCAGGCCGACCCCCGCTTCCTGCAGTTCTTCCCCTCCAGCGAGCTGACCGCCGCCTGGACCAACCCCGGTACCGGCCCCACCTTCACCCACAAGGCAGTGACCCACCTATGACCACCGTGATCAGCGACGAGATCCTCGCGTCCCGCCAGAAGCTGGTCCTGGACCACTTCCACGACGAGGTCCGCCAGGAGTGGGACGACGTCCTGGCCACCTTCCCGCATCCGCGCTACGAACTGATCCCCACCATGACGGTCCACGACGGTGACACGGCCGTACGCGGCTACTACCGCGACAGCCGCCGCGCCTTCCCCGACCAGGACCACGAGATCATCGCCCTGCGCCACAGCGGCGACGCCGTGATCGTCGAATTCTGGCTGCTGGGCACCCACCTCGGCCCGCTGGGCGCGATCCCGCCCACCGGAAACCGCTTCCGTGTCCGCATGACCGCGTACTTCATCTTCGACGACGACGGAAACGGGGCTGAGAACCTCGTCTGCGAGCGGATCTACTTCGACAGCCTCACGCTGCTGAAACAGCTGATCGGCGGCCTGAACCTGCGCAATCCGCGCAACTGGCTCCTGTCCGTTCGCTGTCTGCGCGGGCTCCTCAAGGAAGCCGGCGGCACCCCGCACCCGGCCCTCGTCAACACGCCGCGGGCGGACCTGTCGTGAAGGTCCACCATCTCAACTGCGGGACCATGCATCTGCGCGGCGGACCGCGGCTGGTCTGCCACGTCCTCCTCCTCGAGACGGACGCACAGGGGCTTGTGCTCGTCGACTCCGGCTTCGGCCTCATGGACATCGCCACCCACGGCCGCCGTGTGGGCCCGGCACGCCACTACATCAAACCGGCCCTGGACCCCGAGGAAACCGCCGCCCGCCAGGTCGAACGGCTCGGCTTCCGCCGCGACGACGTCCGCCACATCGTCCTCACCCACTTCGACGCCGACCACATCGGCGGCCTCGCCGACTTTCCGCACGCCACCGTCCACGTCACCGCGGCCGAGGCGCACGGCGCGATCCATGCCCCCTCCTGGCGGGAACGTCTCCGCTTCCGCCCCGCCCAGTGGGCCCACGGCCCGAGCGTCGTCGAACACAGCCCGGACGGCGAGGCGTGGCGCGGGTTCGCCGCCGCCAAGGAGCTCGACTCCGTCGCGCCCGGCATCGTCCTGGTCTCCCTCCCCGGCCACACCCGCGGCCACGCCTGCGTCGCGGTCGACACCGGCACCCGCTGGATCCTGCACGCCGGCGACGCCTTCTACCACCCCGGCACCCTCGACGGCCGCGCCCCCGTGCCCGCGGCCCTCCGCGCCATGGAAGCGGCCGTCGCGTACGACCTGAAACAGGTCCGCGCCAACCACGCCCGCCTCGGTGAGCTGCACCGGCGCGCGGAACCCGACCTGACGATCATCTGCGCCCATGACCCGGCCCTGTACGAAGGGATGCGGGGCGGCTGAGGAAGGAGCCCGGGTGCGCCGACCGCACCCGGGCCGAGCGGCTGCCACCAGGGCTACCTCGGCTACCAGTGCTACCAGGGCACCGGCTGGTCCTGGTGGTTGAGGAATCGCAGGCCCGGTTCGCCGCTGTGGCGGTCGATCGTGTCCACCACGCCCGGGATGGACTGGTCGATGGTCAGCGGTGCGTCCGGTCCGCCGAGTTCGGTGCGGACGTGGCCGGGGCACATGAGCAGCAGCGTGTGCGCGGCCTCGGCGTACCGGGCGGCGTAGCTGCGCATCAGCTGGTTCAGCGCGGACTTGCTGGCGCGGTAGACGTCCTGGCCGCCCTTGGTGTTCAGGCCGAGACTGCCCTGGCGCGAGGACATGACGCCGATGGTCCCGGTCGGCGCGACCAGCGAGCGGAGGGACTCGACCACGCGCATCGGGCTGAGCGCGTTCGTGACCATGACCTCGGTGAACATCTCTGTCGGAACGTCGCCGATCGGAATGTTGCCCCTGGTGATGGCGGCGTTGACGAACAGCAGGTCGAGCGTGTGCCCGGCCAGCCGCTCGCGCAGCGCGGCGACCTCGTCCGGCTTCGTCATGTCCATCGACTCGACCGTGACCCGGCCACCGGACGCCTCGGCCAGGTCGTGGAGGCCGGTGCGCCGCTCGCCCCGGACCGTACCGATGACGTGCCAGCCGCGCTGCGCGTACTCGGTGGCGAGGCCGAGTCCGAGGGTGCGGGACGCGCCGATGATGAGAGCGGTCTTGGGAGTGTTCATGCCTGGACCGCCGGCTTGAGGACCTCTTCGCACCACTGGCGGAAGGTCGTCGGACTGGCGGTCTCGGGGGTGCGCGGCACGCCCTTGTCGATGCCGTCGTCCTTGGAGCGCATCATGTCGACGTAGCCCTGCACGATGGCGTCGCCGACGCCGCGCCCGGTGAATGCGGCGCGGAGGTCCTCCAGCGACTGCCGCTGGTAGCGGATCGGACGGCCGAGCACCTCGGACATGATGCGCGCCATGTCGTTCGCCGAAAGGTCCTCGGGGCCCAGCACCGGGGCCTCGCCCGTCCCCGTCCACGAGCGGTCGAGCAGCAGACCGGCGGCGGCCGCGGCGATGTCTCCAGTAGCGGCCGCCGGTGCCGTGCGGTCGGCGGCGGCGGTGTCGGTGAATACGCCGTCGTCGCGGATCGAAGCCACCTGCCGCAGCAGGTTGTCCATGAAGGTGGGGCAGGCGAGCGCCCGGTAGGCCACGCCCGTGCCCGCGATGAGGTCGTCCATGGCCAGCGACGCCGTCACATGCCCGGCGCGGCCGGCGGCGGGAGTGCCGCGACCGAGCGCGGAGACGCCGACGACGTGTCCGACCCCGTGGACCGTGAACGCCTTCGCGGCGGCACGGGTGAACCCGGAGTAGGCGGCGTCGAGACTCGGCGCCTGCGGGTGCGGCGGGACCAGTCAGAAGACGGCGTCCGCGCCGGCGAAGGCCCGGTCGACGACTTCGGCGTCGCCGTGCGAGCCGGTGACGACGTCGACGCGGGCGCGGACGGCGTCGGGGAGTTTCCCCGGGTCGCGCACGATGACGCGCAGCTCTTCGCCGCGCTTGGGGGCCTCGTTGAGCAGGATTCCCATGACCTGGCTGCCGATCTGGCCGGTGGGAGCGGTGATGACGATCATGTTGTGAGTCTCGGGGCGGGCGCCCCGTAGCGTCCAATACCTTTCCCGGCAATTGATACCTTGAGGGCATGGATCTCGATCTGCGCAAGCTCCGCTATTTCGCCGCGGTGGCCGAGCACCGGCACTTCGGCCGGGCCGCGGAACAGCTCTTCATCGCCCAGCCGGTCCTCAGCCGTCAAATCAAGGCGTTCGAGGAGGAGTTGGAGTGCGCCCTGCTCATACGGACCACCCGCAGCGTGGAGCTGACCGCCGCCGGGAAACAGCTCCACGAGGAGGCGCAGCGGATCCTCGGGACGGTCGCCGCGGCGGTGCGGCGCGTACACGACGCCGAGCGGGGCGCCCAGCGCCTCGTTGTCGCCTTCTCCCCCGGGCTGCGTGTGTCGGCCGCGATCCGGGCCTTCACATCGCGCTACCCGGACGCCGAGACCGACGTCGTCCCGGCCCACTGGTGGCAACCGGACGCGCCGCTCCGGGACGGCCGGGCCCAGGTCGCATACCTGCGACAGCCTTTCGACGCCTCGGGGTTGCGCACCATCCCCATCGGCCACGAGCCCAGGGTCGCCTGCATGCCCGCGACCCACCCGCTGGCGCGCCGCGAGAAGCTCGCCTCCGCCGACCTCGACGGCGAGAAAATGATCACCCCGACGACACGGCCGATGTCTTCCATCGAGGAGAAGTTCGAGCTCATCGCCGCCGGGCACGGTATCGCGCTCATCTCCCTCAGCGCCGCGCGCTCCTACTCCCGCCCCGACCTCGTCCACCTCCCCGTCACGGACGCCCCAGGGGCCGAGATCTGCCTGGCCTTCGCAGCGGACCGGCGCGAGAACCAACTGCTGCGCGACTTCCTGGAGATCGCGACCGCGACGCTGCGGCGCGCCTGACACCCACGCGGCGGCGTGCCCGGACCTTCCTGACGACGTCGGAATGCCGCCGCCGGCCGACTACGCCGTTGATCTAGCCGTCCAGTCGCTGACGGCGCAGCAGGAACCACGCCGCCACGGCGGTCGTCAGGAGTACGCCCGCACCGACGCCGGCCGCGATCCGCAGGCCGTCGACGAAGGCGTCCCGGGCCGTGGCCAGCAGGGCCGTGCCCGTCTCGGGCGGCAGCGCGGCGGCCGCCTCGACGGCGCCGCCGATCGAGTCGTCCGCCCTCTCGGCCACCGGGCCCGGCACCCCCACCGGCGGGGTGAAGCCGCGGTAGGCACCGGTCACGATGGAACCGAGCACGGCGATACCGAGGGCCGCGCCCAGTTCATACGCGGTCTCCGATACCGCGGACGCGGCTCCTGCCTGGTTCTTCGGCACGGTGGAGAGGATCACATCCGCGGTGACGGTGAACGCCAGGCCCGCGCCGACACCGACCACCAGCAGCACCGCTCCAAGGAGCGGGTACCCGGTATCGGTGCGCAGCCACAGGAGGGCTGCGAGGGCGAGCCCGATCGCCGCCAGACCGCCTGAGACCACCACCCGCACGGAGAAGCGGCGGGCGGCGCGTCCCGCCAGCAGCCCTGCCACCACGGCCCCGGCCGCCGTGGGGAGTTCGGCGAGTCCGGCCTCCAGCGGGTCCCGGCCCTGCACCAGTTGCAGGTACTGCGACAGGAAGAAGACCAGCCCGGAGAGGCCGAGGACGGTGAACAGGTCGGCGAGGACCGCACCCGAGAACCCCCGGTGCCGGAAGAGCCGCATGTCCAGCAGTGGCGCGGGGAGCGTCAGCTGCCGCCGTACGAACCACCCCAGGGCCAGCACCCCGACCATGCCCGTGGCCGCGATGTCCCCGCGCACTCCGTACACCGCCGCCTCCTTGACCGCGTAGACGACGGCGACCATGCCGACGAGGGAGAGCAGCACGCTGGGCAGGTCCCAGGGGCCGGGCGCCGGGTCACGTGACTCGGGGAGCAGCTTCGCCCCGACGAGCACGAGAAGCACCATGACGGGGAGGTTGATCAGGAAGACCGAGCCCCACCAGAAGTGTTCGAGCAGGAAGCCGCCGAGGACCGGGCCGACGGCCATGCCCGCCGAGGCCGTCGCACCCCAGAGGCCGACGGCCAGGCTGCGCTCCCGGGCGTCCTGGAAGAGGTTGCGGATGAGGGCGAGGGTGGAGGGCATGAGGGTCGCGCCGGCGACGCCGAGCAGCGCCCGCGCGCCGATCATCATCTCCGCGCTCTGCGCGTACGCCGTCAGCGCGGATACGGCGCCGAAGGCCACCGAGCCGCCGAGCAGCAGCTTCTTGCGGCCGATGCGGTCGCCGAGGCCGCCCATGGAGACCAGCAGGCCCGCGATGACGAAGGAATATATGTCGCCGATCCACAGCAGCTGGGTGCCGGAGGGCCCCAGATCCTCGCTCAGGAACGGGGTCGCCAGCCCCAGGACGGTCGCGTCGACGGCGACCAGGAGGACGGCGAGGACGAGTACGGCGAGCGCCAGCCAGCGGCCGGGCCGCGCCTCCGCCTCCGCGCTCCCTTCGCTGACCTCGACAGGGCTCCCGCTCATGCGTTCCCGCTCCCCCGCCGCGCGCCGCCGAGCAGCAGCTCCAGCACCAAGTACTCCACGTCCTTGGCGGCCAGCCGCCCGTCGTAGACGCCCCACGCGGCCGACGCCATCAGCCCGTACAGGGCCTCCGCCAGCCACACCGGTGTCAGGTCGACGCGGAAGTTCCCCTGCTCCTGGCCGCGCCGGAAGAGCGCGGTCAGACGGGCGTCGAGCCGCGCCCAGCCCGCGTTGACCTCCTCGCCCTCGAAGAGCTGGTTCTCCCCATAGAGAAAGGCGAGGAAGCCGGAGACCGGCTGAAGGGCCGCCACGAGCCGGCGCAACGCCTCGACCGCGTCGCCCTCCTCGACGCGGGCCGCATCCAGTGCCGCCTCGGACCGCTCGATACCCAGCTCCTCCAGCGCCCGGATGAGCGCGTCGCGCCCGGCGAAGTGTCGGTGGAGCGTGGCACGGCTGATCCCCGCCGCCTTGGCGATGTCATCCATCGAGGCGGTGGCCCTGCGAGTGAGCTGGGCCGCGGCTTCACGCAACACGTCGTTGCGGTCAAGAGTCATGCGACAACCATAGCTTGAATGAGACAGCGACGTCTCACGAGAGGCCGGCTTGCCTCACCTAAGGCCGTCTCTCGTCGACGTTCCTCGGCATGCTGAACTCCCGGACGCTCAGGTCCTCCCCCGCCCTCGCAGGCAGCCGCCGCTTCCCGTACGCGGACCTCACCGGTGGCCCGCACGCTGCCCCGCGCCTCACCCTGCACGGCCACTTCTGCGGGGCGGGCTCCGCACGCCGAGTCATCCGCGGCCATCCGTTTGAACGCCGCCTGCGACCCCGATCCGAAGACCCCGTCGATCGCGCCGGTGCAGCCATAGCCCCGCAGCCAGCACTGGATGTTCTTGGCCTCGGTCGTGTTCAGGCCCAAGTACCACGCTTCCCGCGGCAATACCAACGACGGCAATGGTACTGACGAGCCGCCTCGTCAAAACTCGCATTGATGGCCAGGCCGGCCCGGGACCCTTCCCGCTGACCTGTACGGCCACTGGCCCTGTCCTTCATGATGGCCAGGCTGGCCCGGGACACCGCAGGGGTCATTGAATGATCGGTCCGGATCGGCGGGCTGGTTCGGAGTCGCGTCGGACGTCCTGGTCCGGGCAGAGGGGCGCGCGGTGCAGGCACGGTCCCGGTGATCATGAGTGTCGAAGTCCCATGAACACTTGGTGAGTCCGTGCCTGCTCCCGCATCTTCCCCCGTGTCTGCCGCGCTGGACCAGCTGGCCCAGGCTTCCGTGCCGGTCCCGTGACGGACGCGGTTGCTCTGTCCGACTTCCTGGCTCTGGTGCCTGATCCGAGAGGTGTTCGCGGCGCGGCGCCCACTACATCGCCCAGGTCAAGGCCAACCATCCCGGCCTGTTCGACCGCGTCCGCCGCCTGCCCTGGCGCGAGATCACGCTCGACCACCACGACCGCACCCGGGCTCACCACGGTCTGGAGATGCGGCGGCTGAAGACCGTCGCCTTCGCGCACCTCGACTACCCCGACGCACGCCAGGGCCCTACAAGTCGTGCGGTGGAGGAAGGACTTCACCAGCGGCAAGCTCACCATCGAGCGCCTCTGCCTGATCACCAGCCTGCCGCCCGGCATGGCGACCGGCCCCCAGCTCGCGGCCTGGATCAGAGGACACCGGCACAGCCGGTTCAGCCCGACCTTCTTCAGGATCCGCCGGGCTCCGGAGGTGCTGATGGCCACGTCGTGGTAGCGCCGCAGGTACATGGCGATCTTGGCCGGGCCGGAGTTGTGCTGCCGGCGCAGCCACAAGATCTCCTCCACGACCTCGGCCCTCGGTGGTGCGGGGCGCTGGAGCGGTCTTTCAGTCCTTGCAGTCCCCCGGCCTCATAGCGCCGCTGCCACCGGTAGTAGCACTGACGGCTGAGACCTAGGGCGTCAACCTACGATCGGCAGCTGTACGTAGCCCAGGCGGGACGGTCCTGTGTGCACTCTGTTGACAGCCCCGTCGTGGTAGGCGGGGTCGTAGGCGTGGTGCATGCCGTGCGCGACGCCGTCGTAGGGCTGCACGTCGACGCGGATGCGTTGGCCTTTTTTGAGCAGCCCGGTGCTGGGGACCAACTCGATTTCGACCTCGATCTCCTCGTCTGGGACGAGCTCTGCGTAGTCGGCTTTGCGATGGGTGTGTTTGACGGTGTAGTTCGTGCTGCGTGCTTCGTCGATTTTCCGGTGTGAGGCTTTCAGCCAGCCCTTCATGAGCGGAATGGGACGATCGCCGAAGCCGCTCGTGGCGAACCCGGTGAAGTCGACTTCGTGGCCGGCCTCGTCGATGGCCCGTACCGACACGTAGATGTCCATGTCGTGGCTGGTGGACGAGACCGTCAAGCCGACTTTTCCGTATCCGGCGAGGATTGCGTCGGCAGTCAGCGGGGCGCTGAGGAACGAGCTGCCGGTGGCGTGCGGATCGGACTGGGCCGATGCGGCATCGACACGCAAGGCCGCTCCGCGGGCAGGAGGAACCAGCGCGATCTCGGCCGGATATGCCGTCTGTGCTGAGGCGGTCGGCTCGGTCGTCTGCAGCCGGAGGAACTGTCGCTCTCCTGCCGGCTGGGCCGTCTGTGCGCGAGAGGCGTCGAGGTACCAGCGGCGGTACTCGGTGCGCGCGATGGGCCACTCGTTCTCGTGAAGGATGTGCGCGGCACCGTTGCCGGACCGGATCTCCAGGCGCACGGGCGGGACGTCCATGATCCCGTTGTCGACTCCCTTGAGCCAGTGGTCGAAGAACGCTTTGTGCGCGGCGACGGTCTCCTCGGCGTAGGACTTCTGGAACCAGTCGTCCCAGAGGTCGAGCTTCTTGTTCGCGGTCGGCGTGGCCAGATAGGCGTTGCTGCCGCCGAGCTGGTGGAAGTGAGCGGAGTGCGTCGTTGCGGCAACCGCCCAGAGGGGAACGGTGACATCGGTCAGGTCGGGGCTCATGAAGACATCAGCCCGTGGTCCGAAGACGGCGTCGGGGTCGGTGTCGCGGAAGGGGCTGTCCTTCAGAGTTTGGATGAAGTCCGCGATGTCGGGCGTTCCCACGACTGCGGGGTCGATCCCGGCCGCTTTCCAGACGGGCCAGAACTGCTCGTTGAAGATTCCGCCGTTGTAGGCGACCTCCTCGTAGAGGTCCACGTCGGTGCCGATGGCGATCATGGCTTTGAGGTGCTTGGGCTGGAGGCTGGCGGCCTGGTGCTGGCTCATCGCGAGGTATGACATGCCCCAGGTGCCGACGTTGCCGTTCGACCATGGTTGAACGCCGGCCCAGTCAATGCAGTCGCGAAGAGCCTCGGCTCCGGCGATCCCCCAGGGGGCGAGCCGTCCAGGGTTGTTGCCGGCGCCGGGCATGTCTGTTCGTACGACCGCGTATCCGTCCGGAACCCAAGATGCGGTGTTGACCGTTTCGTGATTCTCGAATGGCTGCCCGCCGGGATTGCCACAGAAGTAGTCGTCCTCCATGAGCTCGTGCTCTTCGAGGTCGGTGGCGGTCGCGATGGAGTGGTGGTTGAACGCCTTGCCGTAGGGCCCCGAGCTGATGACGACCGGGTAGGTGCCTGGCTGGGCGGGCCGGAAAACGTCTGCGAGGATGTGCTCGCCGTTTTGCAGCGGGATCTTGACGTCGCGGAACCGCAGGATGCCCATCGCGTTGCGGCGCACTTCATTCCGGGCGTTCGCCGGTGTGCACAGAGTTCGCGGGCCAGTGTCCTCGAAGACTCCGGCTTCGTTCAGATCCCGCAGTATCTCAGTGATGACCGGGTCGTCGGTGAACGCCTGGAGCTTGTCTGCGACAGCGGTGCCCTGGAAGTCGGCGTCGTGCCGGAAATCGATGTGCCGGCGGCCAATGATGTCGTGGACCTCTGGGGCAATCTGTGTCCCGTGGTCCCGGATGTTCTTCCGGCCGAGAGTGAACACGAATCGGGCGATGTTCGTCAGCCCGGGGTCGCGCAGCTTGGCGACATCACCGTCTGCGCGGGCGACGATCTGCGCCAGGTTCACCCGGGCGCGGGCGGAGACGTTGCCGATGGGTGTCGCCCCGACGAGGAAAGCGACCCGTTCTCCCTCCTCGTACAGAAATTCACCCTCTGCTCCTGTGAGTCCCTGGTGAGTGGGGGTTTCATACTTGAGACCGGTGATCGGGCCGGCCAGGAAACCTGTCTGCGTCATGGGCCTTTCCTTAGGCGCGCTGAACGGGAAGCTGGAGGTAGGAGGCGTGGTCGCCGCCGGTGTGCACGATGTGGGTGCCGGTGTTCGGCGAGGTGTACTCGGGCATGCCGGGCATCATCGAGCCGAGCAGGCCGCGGCCGCTGACGATGAAGCGGAGCTGTTCATCGGGGTGGAAGACGAGGCCCAGGGGGAGCAGGTTCGAACACGCCCATCGCACTCGGCGACGTGCCCTGCACCTTGCCGTACGGGCTGAAAGCCACGATGACCGGGACCTTCTCGGTGCGCACCGCCCCGAAAGCGTCCACGTGCGTGACGGTGCCATCCCGCAGTGCCACTGCGACCTCCTTGTCGAACGTGATGTCCACGGGCTGGGCCCGGAAGTGCGGAGCCAGGCGGGTCCCGGCCCGAGGGTGCGCGTGCCGGGCACGAAGTCGCTCAGGATCCCGTACCGCGGACCGCCGGGCACCAGTGGCTGGGACGGCATACAGATCCTTCGGCGGCTTTCCATGGCGTATCCCTTCGACCGTGCACCGCGCAAGCATATCAACAGTCGTTGATATCGCGGGCTCACCGTACACTGCTGGCATGGCTGAGCGACTCGAAACACGGGAGCCGCCTGCGCGGCGCGGCCGAAGGCCCGGGCAGAACACGACCCGCCAGGCGGTGCTCGATGCCGCGCGTCGGCAGTTCGCCGCGGCCGGGTTCAAGGGCACGACGATCCGCGCGATCGCCGCGGACGCCGGCGTCGACGCTGCACTCGTCATGCAGTTCTTCCGGTCGAAAGACGAGCTCTTCGGAGCAGTGATGTCGATCTCACCCGAGGCGCTCTCCCGCATCGCGGGCGCGTTCAGCGGTCCTCTTGAATCGGTTGGTGAGCAGGCCGTCCGGGCGTATCTCGCCGTCTGGGAGGGCGATCAGCCCGACGCCGACGCGCTGCGGGCGATGCTGCGCGGAGCGGTCTCCAACGAACAGGCGGGCACACAACTCCGGGAGTTCATCGAATCGCGACTGTCCGAAGGCGTCCAGCACTTCGGGTCCGACCCTCATGATGCCGCGCTCCGCGCTGCTCTCGCGGCCTCCATGCTGATCGGCATCATCGTCGGCCGGCAGATCGTGCGAGTCTCCGTGCTCGCCGAGGAAGACCGCGAGGCGATCGTCCGGCGCGTCGGTCCGGCTCTGCAGGCGGTGCTCGTACCTCCGCAGTCGCCGACGCGGTGAGACTCACGCGTCCACGCGCTACGAAAGACACGGCTACGTCTACCTCGGCACCGTCACCGTCGTAGCTCTCCTCATCTTGCTCCGCACATGATCGACCGGACAGGCTCGCTCCAGTAGTGCTTTGTTAGGCGGTGTCGTAGGGCTGCCAGGGGACGGTTGTTGGTGACGTGCCGGTGCCAGCCGTTGAAGGAGCGGCCCTCGAAGTGGTCCAGCCCCAGGACGGTCTCCATCTCGCGGAAGTCGTGCTCGATCCGCCACCGGGACTTCGCGAGGCGGACCAGAACTTTCGCGGGGATGTCGGCAGGCATCTCCGGAGACGTCGATGGCGCCGCTGAGGCCCTTGAGCCCATCTGGGCCATCCCCGGGGACCACCGCATCACGGGCATCTTGGTACGCGCCGCCCAGGTCCGTCGCTACCTGTCCCAGCCCGTTTTCCACGGTGCTCATCTGCCCACGCAGCTCCGCGAGCGCATCGAGGACTTCACCCGCGCATCGGCGCCATACCAGCTCGGGAACCACCAGCTGGCCGTCGAAGCCTGATCAGAGCGAGGCGAGAATCCTCCCCTCCTTCTCCGGCGCGATCCCGTGTTCTGCCCACCGCGGGTGGTCCACGGGACGCCCGTCGGCGGCCCACCACTGCCACGTATCGCGCACCGTTTCGGCGATCGGCCGACAACGCGACCCAGCTTCCACAGCACGCCGAGAATCCACCGACCACACTCCGGTGTGCGTCCGCCACAGCGGCATCTCAGTCCACTGCTTCACACCGTGCTTGGCCAGCACAGTGGGCTCTAGCAGGTCAGGGCGGCGGCCATGGCCAGGCCTCGGCTCTGCCAGTCGTTGCGGACCACATACGGGATCTTGAGGCCACGAGCAGCCCATGGCAGGCTCATGCCGCATGATCGATGACTTGGCGAAAGACAACCTGCACGGGAGACTGCGGCGGGACCGCGAGGCGCTGCTCTGGAAACTCGACGGCTTGTCCGAATACGACGCCCGCCGACCTTTGACAGCGACCGGGACCAACCTCCTCGGCCTGATCAAACACGTGGCCACCGTCGAGGCCAGGTACTTCGGCGAGGTCTTCGACCGCCCTTCCCCGGAACCGCTGCCCCGATGGCAGGACCACAACGGCAGCGATCTGTGGGTGACCGAGGACGAGACCCGCGATCAGATCATCGGGTTCTACCGGCGCACGTGGGAACACTCGGACGCGACGATCAACGAGCTTCCCCTCGACGCCCCCGGCCACGTGCCGTGGTGGCCGGAGCCTTATCCCAATACGAACCTGTTCGCCATCATGGTCCATGTCCTCGGCGAGTCCATCCGGCATGCCGGGCACGCCGATATCCTGCGCGAGGGCCTCGACGGCCGGACCGGGGTGCGCGCCGAACACGAGAAGCAGATCGACGAGGAAGCCCGTGCAGCTTACTGCGCGAAGATCGAGCATGCCGCCAGGTCGGCCGCACCAATCAAGGTTTAGAGGGTGTCTCACGCGACTTGATGTTCGTGCGGCACGATGCCGGTCGTGGGTGCTGATCCATCGAAGCGTCTGGTTCCTGATGAACTCTGACCAGCGGCTGTGCCTGGCGGCATCTGCCGCCGACGTTCGGCACGTCGCCCGCCACCGCGCATCGCCGCTTCCTGAGCAGGGAGCGCAGCAGCGCCTTGCGGCGGCGCAGCGGCAGCGTGGTGACGTCGGCCCCGGCGAGGGACTGGACGTCGAAGAGGTAGTAGTACACGGGCACGCCGCTGCGTCTGGCCTGGTCGGGGGAGGCGGGGTGGATGCGTGGCTGGAGGCGGGCGAAGCTGGTGCGGCCCTGGTCGAAGGCGACGACTTCGCCGTCCAGGACGCAGTCGGGCGGTGACTGGGCGACGGGCTGGAGCCGTTTCCGTTCCGCGGGCGACAGGAGCCGCAGCGGGTCACTCACGTGGGATTTCCCCTTCCCGGGCCGTCCATGTTTCGCCGCCCTACTTCGGCGCGCCCCACCGGCCGCGGCCCATTCGCGCCGGAACAGCATGGTGCGGAACAGCATGGTGCGGAACTGACTCCCGGCCCTGTCGACGGAGTACCGACCCCTCAGGGGAGCGGACGCACTTCCGGGAGGGCGGTCGGGGTCCGGATCTGGGTTCTTCCGCGCTATGCCCGATGGGCTGCTTTCCGCTTCCGGCGCGCCGCCCGCTCGGGCTCCTCCGCGCCAGGCACAGCCATGGGTAGGAGGCTCCTTCGCGCCTGCTCCCCAGGGGCGCCGATCCCTTCGTAGCGGCTGAAATGCTCGCCGTCCGCCATCACCGCTCGCGGCGCGCCCAGCGGCCCGCGCACGGTCGCCACGTTTACCGGCCCGGTCGGCGGCTACTCCTGTGAGGTGCTTTGTGCGGCACTACCGAGGAGGCGCCGTGGCTCAGGTATCGGATTTCGTGCTGGCTCGGCTGCGGGAGTGGGGGGTGGCGCGGGTCTTCGGCTATCCGGGGGACGGGATCAACGGGCTGCTCGGGGCGTTCGACCGCGCCAAGGGCGACCCCGAGTTCATCCAGGTCCGGCACGAGGAGATGGCCGCGTTCATGGCCTGCGGCCACGCCAAGTTCACCGGCGAGGTCGGAGTCTGCGTCGCCACCTCGGGGCCCGGCGCCGTCCACCTGCTCAACGGCCTGTACGACGCCAAGCTGGACCACCAGCCGGTGGTCGCCATCGTGGGCCAGCAGAAGCGGCTCAGCCTGGGCTCGCACTACCAGCAGGAAATCCACCTGGACCGGCTCTTCGCCGACGTCTCCGAGTACTGCGAGATGGTCACCCACCCGGGCCAGGCACGGCATGTCATCGACCGCGCCTTCAAGACCGCGCTGACCACCCGCGGCGTGGCGACCATCGTGATCCCCAACGACGTCCAGGAGGAGGACGCCCAGCCCTCCCCGCCCAGAGCACACGGATCGGTGTTCTCCAGCGTGGGCTGGAGCCGCCCCCGTGTCCTGCCCGACCCCGATGAGCTGCGCCGCGCCGCCGATGTCCTCAACGAGGGCGAGCGGGTCGCCATCCTCGTCGGCCAGGGCGCGGCCGACGCCTCGGGCGAGGTCGTCGGAGTGGCGGAGCTGCTGGGCGCCGGGGTGGCCAAGGCGCTGCTGGGCCGGGATGTCCTCCCCGACGACCTGCCCTATGTGACCGGGCCGATCGGTCTGCTGGGCAGCACCGCCAGCGACAAGATGATCAAGGAGTGCGACACCCTCTTCCTGATCGGCACCAGCTTTCCGTACTCCGAGTGGCTGCCGGACGAGGGGCAGGCGCGCGGTGTCGAGATCGACATCGACGGCCGCATGATCGGGATGCGCTACCCCATGGACGCCCATCTGGTGGGCGACGCGAAGGAGACCCTCAAGGCGCTCCTCCCGCTGCTGCGGCGCAAGGAGAAGCGGAGCTGGCGGAAGAAGGTCGAGAAGGATGTGCGGGAGTGGCTCACCATCTGCGACACCTGGGCCGGCCAGCACTTCGGGGACGCCATCAACCCCCAGTCGGTGGCCGCTGAGCTCTCCTCGCGGCTGCCGGACCGGGCGATCCTCACCGCCGACTCCGGCTCGGCCACCAACTGGTGGGCGCGCCATCTGAAGCTGCGCGACGGGATGGACGCCTCGCTGTCCGGCACGCTGGCCACCATGGGCCCCGGGGTGCCGTACGCGATCGCGGCGCGCTTCGCGTATCCCACCCGCCCGGTGATCGCGTTCGTGGGAGACGGCGCCTTCCAGATGAACGGCATGAACGAGATGATCACCGTCAAGCGCTATCTGGACCGGCTGGCGGGCGGCCCGCCGCTGGTCTTCTGCGTCTTCAACAACCAGGACCTCAACCAGGTCACCTGGGAGCAGCGCGCCATGGCCGGGGACCCGAAGTACCCCGCCTCCCAGGTCATCCCCGACATCCCGTACGGGGCGTACGCCGAGCTGCTGGGGCTGCGGGGAATCCGCTGCGAGTCCCCGAAGAAGGTCGGCAGGGCCTGGGACGAGGCGCTGGCCAGTGACCGGCCGGTCGTCCTGGAGTTCGTGGTCGACCAGGAGATCGCCCCGATCCCGCCCCATCTCATGGTCCCCATGGCGAAGAAGACCGTGAAGGCCGCGCTGCACGACCCCGAGCTGGCCGGGATCGCCCACCGGGGCATCCGGCAGAAGGTCGCCCAGTACGCCGAGCGCCTGCCGGGACGCGGACATGCGTGAGAGCGACGCGGCGCACGGCGCTGATCGTACGGACGCCGAGAGCACACCGTCGCGCTCAACCGTGCCGACGGATACCGAGGCGGGCTGCCGCTTCCAGCATCTGGGCGTGGACGAATGCCTGGGGCAGGTTGCCGCGCAGCTGGCGCTGGCCGACGTCGTACTCCTCAGCGAACAGGCCGAGGGGGCCGCAAGCCGCGCGGGTACGTTCGAACCAGCGGAACGCGCTGATCGAGTCGCCCTCGCGATGGGCGGCCAGCACCATCATGAAGCCGCACAGCAAAAACGCCCCCTCCGCCTCGCCCAGCGGCATGTCACCGTGGCGGAAGCGGTACAGATAGCCGTCCTGAGCCAGTCGGTCCTCGATGAACCGGCGGGTTCGCGGACCACTGGGGTCTCCTGCCGGAAGGCAGCCGCGGGCGAGGGGCAGCAGCAGGCCGGCCTCCGCGCCGGAGTCCCCCTCGGCACGGGTCCAGTGCCCTTCCGGGGTCAGACAGCGCCGGCGGGTCTCCCGCAAAATGGCCCCGGCCAGGGAATCCCACCGACGGGCGGCGCGGCCCGGCAGCTCGCGCGCCAGGGAGCGCAGCCCGGCCACCGCGCAGAGCCGGGAATGGGTCCACCACCGGTTCTCCAGCTCCCACAGACCCGGCGTCCGGTGCGGGCCGATGGCGCTCGATGGCGTCCACTGCCACGTCGATGGCACGCCGGGCGTCGGGAGTGAGCCGGTCGAGGCGGGCGGCCGCCGCGTAGAGCTGCAACAGCTCACCGTAGGTGTCGAGCTGGGCACCGGCGTCGTTGCCTGCCCGAACGGGACGACACGCGCCGCCAGGTCACGCGCCTGCTCGCCTCGGTCCGTGCCGACGGCGGCACCGCACGCCAGCTGACCATGAACATCCCCGACGACACCGAATACGCCCAGCTCGTGGACGAGTTCAACGCCCAACGGGACACCGAGTACGGCGAGGTCGTCGAGCGCGCCCCCGACCTGCTCGAAGAACTGCGCAAGGAGACCGCCCGGGGCAACGCCACCTACGCGGAGGTCGAGGAGTCCGAAGCGGATCTGGAGCGGTTCGACAAGTGGCTGGCCAAGATCGCCGCTCGCGACTACTTCCACGCCCCGGGCGGGGCGGCGGCACGGGAGGCAGTAGCGCGGTGCCGCACCTGCTCGCCGAGGCCAGCCGGCTGCTGCCAGACCTGGTACGGCTCCTACGCCGCCTGGCCGCCGACCGTACTCTGCCCCGTGGGGTGCGGGTAAGGCTCGGCCTCCTGATGGTCTACCTGGCTCTGCCGATCGACCTGATCCTCGATTTCCTGCCCGTCATCGGCTACGCCGACGACGCCATCGTTGTCGCCTTCGTGCTGCGGTCCGTCGTGCGGCGGGCCGGGGTCGAGGCTGTGCGCGCCCACTGGCCCGGCAGCAACGACGGCTTCGCCACCCTGTCCCGCCTGGCCGGACTGCACCGGGCCGAACCACGGAAGTGAAGGGAAGCCCCACAGCCTGGAGGTCTGGTGCGCTACCTGGGCTCGAGGATCACGCGTCTGTCGAGCCTTCCTCGTGTGCACCGCCATTGTGACGGTGAGGTTGAGCGAGCGAACGACCGGCATCGACAACGTCTCTGCTGAAATCGGACGCCGATGCGCTTCCCAATGCCGAGCGTCCTCGCGCCGCGCGCGCTGCAGGAGATCGCCCTCGTCGGATTCGGGGTCATTTTGTTGATCAAGGCCTTCGAGAGGTGGGGAACATGTGCCCTCGGTATCGGCATGCGCTTTCTCCGTCACAGCGAACTTGTGGCTCTGTGATCAGGGGCGCTCCACCGTGCAGGTCCAGGTCAGCCCGCAACACCACCGGTTGGGGTTTTGGGTCGAGTCCCCCTGGGAGTCTCTCCTCGGCTGACGGCCGAGATCTCATCCGCACTCACGGAGGTACGCCTCCAGCTCGGCGGCCCCGGTCAGCATCGCCCGCCCGCGAACGGACAGCCGGCCGTGCCAGTCGCGCAGCGCGCCCTCCAGCGGCTCAAGCCCACCGGCCGCCCGCACCTGGGAGATCAGCGCGGCGATCCGCTCCAGCGGATAGCCGCCCCGCCTGAGTTGGTGGGCGAGCCGGGCGTCCCGCACGTCTGCCTCGTCGTAGACGCGGTATCCGGTCAGCGGGTCGCGGCGCGGGCGCAGCAGCCCGGTGCGCTCCCACTTGCGCAGCGTCGCGGGCCGGATGCCGAGCCGTTCCGCCAGTGGCCCGATGAACGTGGCGCCGGGACCGGACGCCGCGGGGTGCCCGGACGCCGTGGTGGGCGCGGGCGCCGTGGTGGGTCGCAGGCCGCGGAGGGCGCTCTCCACGGTCTGAAGGGTCCGCCGGTCGTCGAGGAGCTGTACGTGGCTCTCGTCGATGAGGCGGAACGCCTCACCTTGCCGCGGGTGTCGAGCAGGACGTCCAGGGTCGCGGTGAGTCCGGCCATCGTGGCGATCTCGTCGATGTCCGAGCGCATCGGTCCGGCCAGTGCCCCGTAGTGCGTCTGGGGCGACATCACGAAGTTGCCGTGGTTGGCCTCGATGGTGATGTCGGCGCACACCCCTGGCATGACCAGCTTGCCGCCTCCGCCGTAACCCCAGTGATTGGCTTGTGCCTGTCCGATCGCTATCACCACGTCGTGGCTGGTCACGGACTCATGTACCCATGCGGGTGTGCCCCGCGAAGTGATGCCGAGGTGAGTGTAGACGTCGTAGTTGAGGGGGTCGTTCTGGAGCAGCGGGATCCCCAGCCGGGCCATGCGCGCGAGGTTGTCCCGGCCGACCTTCTGCTCGATGTCGCGCTGCGACATCGATATGACCTTGCCGTTGCCGGTGATGACGGTGGCCCTGGTCGTGCCGGCCCGTTCGATCTCGTCGAGTACCGCCGGCAGGATCTTCGAGGCCGGGGTGGGCCGGAACTGGTTGTCGATGATGACCGTGATGCTCCGGCCGCCCTCGAGCAACTGCGCCAGGCTCGGCCCGGCCACCGGGTTGGCCAGTGCCCGCCGCGCCTCGTCGGTGGTGTTCCGCACCGCGGGGGGTTCGTCGGGGTAGATCGCCGCGAGCAGGTTCCGCTCGGGGATGTCGAGGTCGAGTTCCTCGCGGCGGACGTTGCTTTCATCGTCCATGACGCCGATGGTCAGCGGGTCCAGCGATTCGTAGGGAATTCGTGGGTGGAAAGTTCCGGTCATCGTCGATCTCTTCGCAAGCGGCGCAACCATGCTCAATGGACCGTATGTTTAGGACGGTTGATCAATATATCGGAAGCTAGGCGAGATTTCAGATCCTGTCAACGCTCGCGCATGCGACGAGACCCCGTCACAGACCGCTGCCGACCTGCTCGGTCCGTTCCGGCCGCCGGTCGAAGGACACCGAGCCCCGGGTTTCCGGAACGGCGATGAGCGTGACGACGAACACCACACTCGCCCCGGCCAGGAAGAACACCAGACGCGAGGGCACATCGGTGAGATCAGGACTGAGCAGGCTGACGAAGGTCGGCATGAGCCCGCCGAGCATGAAGCCCATGTTCCAGCTGACCGCCGTTCCCCGGGCTCGCAGCTCCGTCGGATACCGCTCGTTCAGGAAAATCATCAGTGGCGCGTAGGCCGCGTTGGAGAGCATCACCATGAGCACGCACAGCACGGCGACCACGGTGCCGCGCTCTCCCCCGGCCGCCGCGATGGCCCACACCACGGCCGGCAGGGCGAGAAGGTTGCACAGCCCGAATCCCAGCATGGTCCTGCGGCGGCCGATCCGTTCGCTCAGCTCCCCCGCCCCGATCGCCGCGACCACCACCGCCACGCTGCACACCAGGAGAATCAGCCCGCGCTGCCGTTCAGTGACGGGCACGATCTCGCTGAGCAGGGTGGGCAGGAAGCCCGACGTCAGGTAGTACTGCGCCCCGCCACCGGCCGCGACGGCGACGTTCAGCGCGAGGATCTTCTTGCCACCGCCGCGGAGGAGTTCACCGAACGGCACCGGTTCGGGGGCCCGGCCGGTGTCACTTCCCTCCCAGGCCGGTGACTCCTCGACCCTCCTGGCGACGAACAGGCTCAACAGCGCGCCGGCGAGCCCGCAGAAGAACAGCACCCGCCAGCCCCAGACGTCGAAGGCCGGACCGGGAAACGCCGCGGAGACACCGATGTACGCCACGCTGGCCAGCGCCCCGCCCAGGCCCGCCCCGCCGGCCCCGATCAGTCCGCTCATCAGACCCCGCCACCGCGGGCCGATGCTCTCCGTGCCCAAGGTGTGCGTGGTCGCGGTGACGCCGCCGACGAACAGGCCCTGGGCCACCCGGAGGGTCAGAAAGAGGACCGGAGCGAGCACACCGACGGCGGAGTAATTCGGCACAAGCCCCATGGCCGCCGTGGTCAGGCCCACGCCGCTCATCACCACGACCATGGCCTTCTTGCGACCTCCGCGGTCGGCCACTTCGCCGAAGAGCGCGGCACCGGCGGGACGCATGACCACGGTGACGGCGAACGAGCCGAACACCGCGGCCATCCCGAGAGTCGGATTGGATGTCGGGAAGATACTCTCGCTGACCGGCCCTGCGACGTAGAGCAGCAGAAACAGATCGAAAAGGTCGAACGACCACCCCGCGACCGAGGCGAATACGGCGGCGGCTGGTGACTTCGCGGGCTGTCGGGCGGCGGGACTCATGGTGTTCTCCTCGTCTCGGAGTGGGCATACGGGAGGGCCCCGTGGCTTCGGCGGGAGTCCGCGGGCGTCGCGGTCGGCGGGGAGGGATACCGGTAACACCTGGTTCTAACGCTCCTTCTCCTGGCCGCTCCGCCGGCGCCTTCCGGCACCGCGCAGCAGCCGCCTGGCGCGGTCGAGCAAGGGCGCGAACACCAGGCTCAGGGCGCTGGGGGCCTTCACCGGCCCGGACGGCGCCTGCCCGGAGGTCGCCGCTTCGGTGACGGCGTCGGCGAACTGCTCGAACATCCGGCGGCTGACGTCACCGGCGAGGGCGCGGCCGAACTGGGCGATGCGGCCGGTGAGATAGACCTTGGCGTCGGCGTGCATCGCGGTGCCGGTCTCCGTGGCCTCGGTGGTCAGTGTGATGTCCGCCTGTGTCTGCGCCCCACCGGTGTCCTGGCCTTGCGCGACGGCCCTCAGCCGACCGGCCTCGCGGTCGTGTTCCAGGATGTGTGCCACCCCGTTGAACGCCAGCTTGATCGGACCCACGGAGACCCGGGCCCGGCCCGCGTAGTGTCCGTTGCCGTAGTCGTCGGTGAGCTCCGCACCCGGCAGGCAGCGCGCGAGCAAGTAGATGTCGTCGAGCACGCCCCAGACCCGGTCCTCGGGCAGTTCGATCTCCGTGGTGATCCGCACCCCGATGGTGGGGTCACCGCTGGGCAGCACGATGTCCTGGACGCTCGGCGACACCGTGTCCTCGGCCTCGTCCGGGCCGTCGGACGCGTCCGCGCCCTGCCCGGCACGGCCGACCAGCGCCGTACGCACGCAGTTGCCCGGCGCGGGGATGCCCTCGGGGTGTGCGCGCCGGGTCTCGTCCACCGCGGTGAGGATGTTCCGGTACCCGGTGCAGCGGCAGATGACGCCCGACAACTCCTCCGGCAGCTCCTCCTCGGTGACCTCCGGCTTGTTGACCAGCAGGTCGTAGGAGCTCATCAGGAAGCCGGGGGTGCAGAAGCCGCACTGCAGGGCGTGGTGACGCCCGAACGACTCCTGCAGCGGGTGCAGGGAGTCGGGCCGTCCCAGGCCCTCGACGGTGACGATGTCCGTCCCGTCCAGCTGCACGGCGAACAGCAGACAGGCGCGGGCGGCCTCGCCGTCGACGAGCACGGTGCACATACCGCAGACCCCGTGCTCGCAGCCGACATGCGTACCGGTGAGGCCGAGGTGGTCACGCAACGCGTCGGCCAGGGTGACCCGCGCCGGGAGGCTCAGCACCGTGGGCGTCCCGTTGACGGTCATCCGGACCTCGACCGGGTCGTCCGCGCCGGCCTTCACCGGGCGCGGCATACGGGGCCCCGCCTCGCGGGACCCGGCTTCGCCGACGGTCACGTGGTCACCTCCTCGGCGCCGTCACGGGCGCGCTCGTAAGCTTTGGACAGTTCCCGGGCGGCCAGGGCGAGGAGCAGCCGGCGCCGGTAGTCCCTGGATGCGTGGATGTCGCCGTCGGTGTCGACGATCTCCTCGACGACGGCGGCGAGTTGCTCCCTGAGCCGGCCCGCGAGCCCGTCGCCGCTGTCGGTGACCGCGGCGGCGAGCTGCTCGGAGAGATCACGGGTGACCGGCCGGTCGGACACGCCGAAGGCGGTCATCGCCGCCTCCGGGCGGCCCGCGCGCTGACGTACCCGCACGGCGGCGCCCGCGAGCGCGAAGTCGCCGTGGCGACGGGCGATTTCGGCGAACCCGAACCCCTCCCCCTCGGCGGCCACGGGCAGCCGTACGGAGGTGAGGATCTCGTCGGGGGTCAGCGCCGTGGTCATCGCGCCGTGGAAGAACTCCCGGGCGGACACGCTCCGGTGGCCGTTCGGTCCGGTCAGCGTCAACTCCGCGTCGAGGCAGCAGGCCACGGCGGGAAGCTCGGCGGCCGGGTCGGCGTGGGCGAGGCTGCCGCACACCGTCCCCCGGCTGCGCAGTTCCCGGTGGCCCACCCAGGGCAGCGCCAAGCGCAGCAGGGGAACACTTCCGCCGAGCGGGTCCCGCTCCACCCGGCGCTGCGTCACGGTCGCGCCGATGTGCAGGGCCGGTCCGGAGCGGGTCAGCGCGCCGAGTTCTTCGATGGAGTTGATGTCGATCAGCGTGTCGGGGCGGGCGAGCCGCATGGCGAGCACCGGTGTCAGCGACTGCCCGCCCGCGATGACCTTGCCGCCCCCGCGGGTCTCCGCCAGTTCGGCGATCGCGTCGGAGAGGCGCGAGGGACGAACGTAGGCGAACGGTGCGGCCTTCATGAATCAGATCACCGGCCCTGGAACTTCGGGGTCCGCTTCTCGCCGAACGCGGCGACGCCCTCGGCGAAGTCGTGGCTCGACCGCAGCATCGCGTACGCCTTGCGCTCCAGCTCGATCCCCGAGTAAAGCGGTGCGTCGATTCCCTTGTCGAGCACCTCCTTGGCGGTGCGCAGGGCCAGTGGCGAGTAGCCCAGCATGGTCTTCACCACCCGTTCGGCCTCCGCGTCCAGCGCCGCGCGATCGGGCAGCACGGCCGACACCAGGCCCCAGTCCCCCGCCTGCCGCGCCGAGATGCGGGTCGCGGTCATGACGTGGTATTTGGCGCGGGAGAGACCGATGAGCCGGGCCAGGCGCTGGGTGCCGCCGGAGCCGGGGATCATGCCCAGGCGCATCTCCGGAAGGGCGAACTCGCTGCGCTCGGTGGCGATACGGATGTCCGTGGACAGCGCGAGCTCGAAGCCGACACCGAAGCAGTAGCCGTCGACCGCGCTGATGACGGGCTTCGGGCTGCGGGACGGAGCCGTGATGTTCTGGCCCAGATCGGTGAAGGCGACGGGCTCCATCTCCATGAAGCCGGGGATGTCGCCGCCCGAGGTGAAGTGCTCGCCCTCGCCCCGGATGACCACGACCTGGACGCTCTCGTCCGCGTCGATCTCGGCGAAGCGGTCGGCCATCGCCTGGCGGGTCTCCATGGTGACGATGTTGTACTTGCCGTGATCGAGGGTCAGGTAGGCGACACGTCCGTCGTGGCCGTGGTCCAGCCTGATCCGGCCTCCGGTCAGTGCCATGTCACAGATCCCTTTCGCTGTCACTGCCGTTGAGCAGCTCGTTGAGTACGTTTCCGTGGAGGGGCAGGGTGGTGATGTCCACGCCCGCCGGGGCGAGCGCGTCGGCGACCGCGCCCGCGATCGCGGCGGGGAGGCTCATGCTGCTGCCCTCGCCGCACCCCTTCGCGCCGAGGCGGGTGAGGGGGGAGGGCGTCTCCAGGTGGTCGCTGTGGAGCGTGTACCGCGTCTCCGCGGTGGTGGGACACAGATAGTCCATGAACGTCGCCGTCGGTTGCCCGGCGTCGGTGTAGCGCATCTCCTCGAGCATCGCACCGCCTATGGCGTGTGCGAGGGCACCGTGGATCTGGCCCTCGAGGAGCGTGGGGTTGAGGATGGTGCCCGGGTCGTGGACGGTCACCACCTTCTCCAGCCGGAGCTGCCGGGTCTCGGCGTCGATGCGTACGGTGGCGAGCTCGGCGACGAATCCGTAGCACAGGCTCGAGTTGATCTGGTCGCCTCTGCTGGCGGCCTTCGACTGAGGGGGTGTGAAGGCGGCCTCCTCGTACAGCCGCGCGGTGGTGCCCTCGGGCAGCGCGCCGGGGTCCCAGTGGACCAGCCCGGCCGCGTGCCGGAACAGCACCGCCCGCTCGGGCTCGTCCCGGACCCGGACCCGCCCGTCGGCGAGTTCCACCTCCTCCGGGCGGACGTCCAGCAAGGTGGCGCCGGCGACCTTGACGGTCTCGGCCAGCTTTTCACCGGCCTCGACGAGCGCGCTGGTCAGCAGGGGGGCGAACCGCGACGAATAGCTGCCGGAGGTCACCGTCCAGGGGGTGGTGGCGGTGTCCATCTCGACCACCGGACGGACCTGGTCCAGCGGCAGCCCGAGTTGTTCGGCCACCACGGCCTGGGCGACCGTGGCGTGGCCCTGCCCCTGCGGCACGGTGCCCAGCAGGACGGACACGATGCCGCCCAGGTCGACGCTGACGCGTACGTGCTCGGTGGAGCCGGACTTGCCGCGCCCCGCCGTGCGCTGCTCGGCCGGGGTGGCCAGGCTGACATAGCCGATGTTGGTCGCCGACGGGTCGACGATGGTGGCGACGCCGATGCCGTAGTACTCACCGCGCTCCCGCGCCGCGCGCTGCTCCTCCCGGAGCGCCTGGTAGTCGGCGTTCTTCAGCAGCATGTCCAGGGCGCGCTGGTAGTCGCCCGAGTCGTAGACGCCGCCGGTCGGAGTGGCGTACGGGAAGTCCTCACTGCCCACGAGGTTGCGCTGCCGCAGCTCGACCGGGTCCAGGCCGCAGACCCCGGCGATCTTGTCCATCAGCCGCTCCAGGCCGAAGTACAGCTGCTGGCCGCCGAATCCGCGGTTGAGTCCGGTGGGTGTCTTGTTGGTCACGACCGCGCGGGAGCGGATCCGCACGGCGTCGATCGTGTACGCGCCGGTGATGTTGCCGAAGCAGCGGTACAGCGTGCTGGGCTCCGGCGGGCGGAGATACGCGCCGACGTTGTCCACCAGATCCGCGCGGAGTGCCCGCACCTCGCCATCGGCGGAGACCGCGGCTTCGAACCACATCACCCGGTCGGATCCGGCGGAGCTTGCGAGCATGTGCTCGATGCGGTCCTCGGTCCAGCGCACCGGGCGGCCGGCGTGCTTGCTGGCCAGCGCCATCAGGGCCACGTAGGGGTAGATGCCGGCCTTGATGCCGAAGCTGCCGCCGTTGTCGGCCGGGATCATCAGCCGGACGCGTGAGGCGGGTACGCCCAGCGCCCCGGCCAGGACCGGGACCATGGAGAAGGGCCCGTGGAAGTTCGCCCACGCCTGGATGCCCGGTCCGTCGGCCTCGTCCTGCCAATGGGCGACGACCGCGTAGCACTCCATCGGGGTGGACGAGTACCGCGGGAAGGTGTATTTGCCCGTCACCACGCGGTGGGCGGTGGCGAAGTGGCCGTCCACATCACCGAATGCGAAGGTCCGATCGGTCGCCACATTGCTGTCGGCGCCCTCGTGCAGTCGCGGGGCGTCGGGCAGGAGGGCCTTCTCGACGTCGACCACCGGGGGCAGCGGGTCGTAGTCGATCTCGACGAGTTCGGCGGCGTCCTCCGCGAGGTAGCGGTCCGCCGCCACCACCACGGCGACCGGTTCACCGACGAACCGGACCTTGTCGGTGCCCGTCGGGTAGTACGGCATGGGCGTCTTGAGGGAGAGCGGGAACGGCCGCAGTGTCGCGGCGACCTCATCGGGACCGATCACCGCGGGGCCACCCGGGTGTGGCCGCGCCCCGGAGAGATTGTCGCCGCGGGAGCCGGCGGGGGGGTGCGGGGTCCCGGCCACCCCGGCGGGGAGTGTGCCCCG
>NZ_JBHYVB010000136.1:0-31623 GCF_042750115.1 Streptomyces sp. NPDC059455 | reverse complement strand
GACCAGAGTTCGTCAGGAACCAGCCGCTGCGACAGACCAACACCCATAGCGCAACATCATGCCGCATCAACCTGACACCACGTGAGACAAGCTCTAAGTCTTGGTTACGTCGCAGCGCGAAGTCGTCCACGCCCACGGCGCGAGGCTGCGTCGCTTTCGGGTCGGGCAGGTCCATCACCCGCCGCAGCAACGTATTGCGGCTGGTCACGATGCCCAGGTGCGCGGCGAGGCGGGCACCTGCCCGCCCGGCCAGAGCCAGCCCGAGCCTGCTCATCGTCCACCGCAGACGCTCGGTGGTCCGGCCGTGGCGCCTGGTGAGCCCCGGCACATGCTCGACGAACGTACGCCGCGGGCATTCCGGGGTCGCGCAGACGAACCGGCGGACCCGCAGCACCAGTACGCACGGCCGTCCAGCACAGGCCAGGTCCGCGGGGAAGCGCAGGTAGGAGCCGTGGATCTGAGCCGACCAGTCCCCGCAGGCCGGGCAACGAGCATTGCTCGCGGTGCATCGTGCCTCGACGCGTATCGCTTCAGCGTCCGTCTCGGCGGACGTGATCACGACGTTCGTGTCCGACGGGAACAACAGCTCTTGTACCGGAGACGGGTCTTCGTTCACGGCGACCGAATGTCGAGCACATCAGCCATACGAGGAGCGAAATCGAGGCGACTTCCAAACCCTCACCACCGAGATCAACAGCTACAACGAGTTGTCGGCCCACACAACTTGGGCCAGACCCCGCTTGAATTCCGTCTCCACAACCGTGATAGCGGTCACTGACGATCGGCATCGACGCGCGAGGAGGCCGCTCGGTACGCCTTGGCCATCCGCAGCAGGAAGTCCGCTTCGTCTGTGAGATTCCTGCTGTCGGACGAGCTGAGACTTACCGTGCGCGGCGTGGGGGCAGATCCATGGAACTTTGCATTCCGAGCGTCCTTGATGAGGTAGGCCAGGGCTTCGGCGTTCATGTCGGCGACTGAGTGATACCTCGGTGGCGCGCCGGGTGACGAGGGCGGGTGGGTTGGCGCGACGTAATCGGTGAGGGCCAGAATCGCATCCCTCGTCTCGATGATCCTGCGGTAGGAAAGCATGCTGTACGGGAGCCGGGGCCAGACGACGTCCCATATGCGGTGACGCGGTCTGGCCAGGGCCACGTGGGGAACGGCAGTGACCAGGTCGTTCCACATCGGCCACAAGCGCCAGGCGACGGCGATGTTCGACAGGGCGGTCCGGAGTGGGGAGACGGTCGGCACCAGAACGGCCATGGCGCGTAGTGCACCGTGCAGATCCATCAGCAGCGAAAGCCAGGGCAGGGGCCATCGCCCGCCGGTGGTGACCCGAACGAGATAGCCCAGCCAGTAGACGCCGACCAGGCCTGTACCGATGCCGAACAGGCGCAGGCTCATGATCAGGGACCGGCTTCCGGAGGCTGCGCTGTGGCGCAGGCACAACAGGACGCACAGGGCGTTCGAAGTCAGGTGTGTGCTGATAAGAACAAGCCAGTAGAACTGGGAAGGAGCCGGCGTCCCGGTAGCGGGAACGACGATGCGCAGGTGCGGCACAGCCGCGAGGTCCAGCGAGAGCAGGATGACGAGTACGGAACAGACCGCGACAACGAGCGCCGTCTTGAGCCGACGGGCGACGGCGGTGGCCTGGGCGACGAAGTACAGCACGGCTCCTGCGGACAGCACACCCAGGACATTCCTGGTGACGGTGACAGCGTTCGCCTCGCTGTGTCGCGTGGCCGCCGCGATGACGGACGGCAGGTCGAGTGTCATGGCCCCGGCCGCGGTGGCCACGGCCAGCCATACGGCACGCAGGGGCGTGGCCCGCAGAGCGGCCGGGCTGCGCAGCACTACGGCGATTCACAGCAGCAGCACACTGGGTAATTGGAGCGCGGCACCGAGTTCGACCGCGGTGTGCGTCACGGCGTGCTGTGCGGCTGGTCGATTCCCATGGCCTCTTCCAACCGGCCGAGGATGCCGCCGGGACGCTGACGGTACCGTTCGTTGATTCGGCTGCCCAGGACGCTGGCGAACAGCTCAGCCTCTTGCTCCTGGTCCGTCGCGTAGTTCGTACGGAGCATGAGTCGCTGCACTGTGTGGACGTCGAGATCGGGCAGAAGCGTGTGCCAGGCGTCCTCACCGTGGAGAGCCTCCATGCGGTGGTTGAACAGCAGGTGCCCGATCTCGTGAAGGATGATGTGCTCCTGGTGGAGCAGTGTGGTGCGCCGTTCGTAGAAAATGTGATCCTCGGCATCGGTGGCCAGCCACAGCCCGCAGGCACCGAAGGTGGCCGCCTCGGGCGGTAGTTGATGAAGGCGCAACGGTCTTACACGTCGGACAGCAAGGTGGCGGCACAGGGTCTCAAAGGATAGGGCATCAGGAAGGTCGAGCCGGTCGATCACCGTATGACAGCGTCGGAGCACTTTGAGAGATCCGTTCGACATGAGCGTCCGCGTCGGGGCCTTTCTTCGATTGATGAGGGGGATCAGGATCGTTAGGGCTTCTGGTGAGGGAGATCAGGATCGCTAGGCTTCGGGGCGGTCCGGCGCATCCCCGGCGTCGTCGTCCTCCGCGATCCAGTTCAGCTTCTCCACACGGCGGGCTTCGTTGACGATGGTGAGCAGTGCATCCAGGCTCGCAGGGGACAGGCCATCGGCGCGGAGGGCGAGGCTGCGCACCTTGGCGTCACGCAGCGCGACGGCAAGTGCCAACTGCGCGTTGACCCTGCGCGAAACCTCGTCGTTGATGAAGTAGTCCAGCGGAACGCCGAAGAACTCGGCCAGGACAGCGACCTGTTCCATCGTCACGTTACGCTTCCGGCCGGTCACGAGTTCCCACAGATATGTCGCCGAGATCGTGCCGCCTGTCGTCTCTCGTATCATCCGGGCGAGCCGGGCATAGCCGGGTCGCTGGCGCTCATCGGGGTACAGGGCGGTGATCAGACTGCTGAGCCGTTCGCCGAGGTCGTGCAGCAGGGAACGGCTCGTCTCACTGGCATTCGACTCACCGCTGTCCATAAGCCGCCTTTCGTGCGACGAGGCTGTGGTCCTGCAGTGGCTGCGGGGGAGCGCAACCGTGCCCGCTGGGGCGGACGGAACCACCCGCCCTCAGTGTGGACTGTCCCGCGCCACGTGGTGAGCGTAATCAGGCCAGAATCAAGGAGGTTGAACCTCTGAGTATCTCGTTCGCAGCGGGCGCGGACCCGGTTGCGTCACCGACTGGTGACCTGGCAGGAGGCGCCGGCAGCGGCGGACTGACCTCTGTCCACACCACTCGGTAGCCGACGCGTCGCGGTGGCCGGAGAGGAGTCATCCGCTGCAGCGGACACATTGACGCTCTACCGTCCGCTGCTTAGCGTCGTCCCCGTGACCTTGGTGTCCTGCCTCACGCTCCACGTCTCCGCTAGGTGACGCTGCATCAGGGGCGACCGGGATCGCGCGTGCTGCGAAGCGGACACAGGGGGTACTTCGGCCGCTTCGCTTCATTGGAAGGAAGAGACGTGTCGATACGCTCAGTTCGATGGGCGGACAATACGGGCCAGGATGCGACTGAGGAACAGAGGCGCCCGGACCAGCCGCCCTTGGTGACGACACTGCCGCTCCAGGCGCTGCAGCACGCCGACTCGCCGCGGACGGCAGGCGTAGACGTGGCACACGTGCAGAAACTCGCCGTCATCGCTGCGCCGCTGCCGCCCATAGTGGTCCACTGGCCCACACTGGGCATCATCGATGGAGTACATCGCGTGCACGCGGCGCGGCTCCGGGGGGACGACTGGATTGACGTCCGCTATTTTGAAGGCAGCGCCGAGGACGCCTTCGTTGAGGCGGTACGACTGAACACGGCACGTGGGCTGCCGCTGACCCAAGCCGATCGCATGGCTGCCGTCTCGCGGATACTCGGCATGCATCCTCAGTGGTCGGACCGTTTGATCGCCTCGGCGGCCGGTGTGACCGCGGGCACGGTTGCGGCTGCGCGGAAGCGTTCAACTGACCAGGACGAACAGTTGAACACGCGCAGGGGACGGGACGGCAGGCTCCGGCCGGTGGACCCGGCCGAAGGACGCCGACGGGCCGGCCTGAGGCTGACGATGACCGGTGTCTCTACCGCGTTGGTGAGGTCCTGGAGGAGGACGGACAGCTCCGGGGAGGAAGGCGCCAGCCAGCGTTTGGCGCCGCGGCGTTCGGCCTGGGCCAGGCGGGCTGTGACCTTCTTGATGTTCTCGGCGAGCAGTCGGTCGGCTTCCATACGCTGCTCGAGCGTGTGCGCGGGGACGTTGATCCGGGCAGCTCGCAGGATGTCCTCGATCATCCGTTAATGCCTTTCTCGTCGGAAGGTTCGGAGGGCACGCCGAACACCTCGGCGAGGGCGGCCTTGGCGGCCGTCAGGTGGCTGCGGACGGTGGAGGCCTTGACGCCCATGCGCCTGGCGATCTGATCGACCGGGGTGTCAGAAGGTAGTACTCCGTGACGCAGGCTCGCTGCTGCCGAGGAAGGGTTTCGATGGCCTTGTAGACCTGCACGCGCAATGTGACCTGGCCGATTTCTTCAGCCGGCGCACGGTCGATCGGGCCGGCCGACGGGTCGAAGGCCAGCCCGATCAGGGAGTACGGGCGGCGGTCGCGCTTACGCAGGATGTCGGCGACGACGTCCTTAAGGATCTTGCGGGCGAAGGCGTCGGCGTTCTCGCTGGCGAGGACGTCATCCCACCGCAGATAGATCTTCAGAAACGCTCATTTCCGCGAGCGCGAAGCGTGACGGTCCTTACTAAGGGTTATGGCTGCCTGTGTCGGGCCGTTCGCGTCTCCGGCCAGTTGGTCGCCGAGTTCAGTGCGACGGTAGACCACGCGGCGGCCGACTCGTGTACCGACTACCAGTTCCGCCTCTCGCAGCACGGCCAGGTGACCGCCGATCGTGCCGAGCGACTGATCCAGTTGCGCGGCGAGTTCGGTGCTGGTGGCCGGGCGTTCCAGTTCCCGCAGAATCGTGGCGCGGCCTGGGCCGAGCAAGCGGGCGAGCGCGCGGGCAGGGCGGCCCGGGCCGGCCGTCTCACCGATACCGCGTGCCGGATAGACGAGTGCGTGTGGGCCTGCCGGCCCTTTGCACAGCCAGCTCCCGCGTTGTTTGGTGACCGGGACGAAGAGCATGCCGTCGGCGCCGACGATGCGGTCCGGCCCTGGGCGGTCGCTGAAGCGGATCGCGTCTGTGCCGACCCAGGCGCTACGACGGCTCATCTGCTGCAGGGCGCGCGGCCAACCGTAGGCAGCGAGTAGGCCCGCGCGGTAGGTGACGTCGCGTTCGAGCAGCGCCCGGCGCCACGGCCAGTCGGCGGCGAGGTGGTCACGCCAGACGTCGTGGAACAGTTCGGCCGTGCGGGTCGACCAGTCGCGCCCGGAGAGCCAGGTCAGATCGTGGTCCTTCCAGCTGTGAGCCACCGCCTGCTCCAGGCCGTGTCGCACCGTCTCGTCCGGTATCAGCACGACCTCGGCGAGTTCGGACTCCAGTGTGGTGCCCATGCCACCCATCGGCGGCAGCGTGAGGTGGTCGGGGAGGTACTTCGTCGAGCCGATGAGCCGGACCAGGCCCTTGGCGAAGGGGTCCGCGTTCAGCCGGGCACGGAACACCGCCTGGTGGCGGCCGTGCCAGGCGGACAGCCACGGGTCCGTACCCGGCCGACTGAGGACGATCACCGAGCCCAGCGTCTCCGCGAGCGGCGACAGGGCGAAGCGAGATCGGGACAGGGCCACCGAGTCCAAGCGCAGCAGCACCATCGTCCGTCGGCCCCTTCCCCATGGCTCATCTTTCGCCCTCTGCCGAAACGATAGTGCCCGCCTGCACCGGTCCCGCAGACTCCAGCGGTGCTTCCTCCCCTTCTTCGGCAGACAGACTTCCGCTGGTTCTTCACCGGACAGCTTGTGTCGCTGCTCGGCAGTTCCATGGCCCCCGTCGCGCTGTCCCTCGCGGTGCTCAACGCGTCGGGCCGGGCTGACGACCTCGGTGTAGTGGTAGCCGCGCGCATGGTGCCACTGCTCGTCTTCCTCCTCATCGGGGGCGCCACCGCCGACCGCCTGCCACGGCGGACCGTCCTGGTAACCGCCAACCTCGGCTCCGCGCTCACCCAGGGCTGTGTCGCCGCAGTCCTGCTGACCGATCACTACTCACGGCCCGTGGTGGCCGGGCTGGAGTTCCTCAACGGCGTGCTCGCCGCATTCACCACGCCCGCGCTGCGCGGACTGGTCCCGGAGCTGGTCGCCAAGGGCGAACTGCGGCAGGCCAACTCGCTGCTGGCCTCCGTGCGCAACGGCACCAAGGTCTTCGGGCCGAGCATCTCAGGGCTGCTGGTTGTCGCGGTCGGCGGCGGACCGGCCATCGGCTTCGACGCGCTGACGTACCTGCTGGCTGCCGGCTGCCTCGCCCGGCTCCCCGCCGCCGTGGGGGCCACCGTCCCCGCGGCACGCCGAGTCACGCTCCGGCGCGACCTGCGCGAGGGATGGGCGCAGTTCCGAGGAACCCGCTGGCTCTGGTCCGTCACTCTCTCCTTCTGCGCGATCAACCTCGTGCAGACCGGTACCTGGCAGGTCCTCGGCCCGGAACTCACCAAGCAGCTGAGCGGCGAGGCAACGTGGGGCTTCCTGCTCAGCGCCCGAGGTCTCGGCATGCTGCTGATGAGCACGTTGATCTATCGGCTCAGCGTCCGGCACCTGCTCCGCGCCGGCCAGCTCGCCTGCGCCCTCGGCGCTCTCCCGCTACTCGCGATCGGCGCGCAGTTGCGTACGCCATGGCTGATCACCGCCGCATTCGTGGCAGGGCTCGGCACCTCTCTGACGGGGACCGCCTGGGACACCTCCCTGCAGGAGCACATTCGACCTCGCGTCCTCTCCCGCGTCGCGGCCTACGACGCCCTGCTCTCCTACATCTCCAATCCCATCGGCCAGCTCTCCGTCGGCCCGCTCGCGCACGCCTTCGGTGGCTTCCACGTGGCGACCAGCGCCGCCCTCTGCTACGCAGCCGCGGCCCTGCTCCCCCTGGCCTATCCGTCCGTCCGCCGACTGCCACACGCCCAGACCGAGGTGCCAACCGAGGCCGAAGGGCAGGCGGAGGCGCCGCGCGACGGCTCGCCGCAACCGTCCAGGCAGGCCGGGACGCCGAGCCCGAAGGAGGCCCGGCAGTAACGAGCACGCACAACCGGGCCTGCAGGACCGGGCGACAACCGCGGAATCCAAGGGCGCGAACCAGACGCCGCCGCCGGGGAAGGCCCGGACGACGGCGCCTGCGACCGGAGCGCCCTCAGCGGACGACGTCGAAGACCTGCTTCTGCAGACCGTTGCCGTAGACCTCGTGCTCGGTGAGCTTCAGCTTCTGGGTGTCCTTGTCCGTGGTGCTGAACAGGCGCTTGCCGGCGCCGAGCAGCAGCGGGAAGACGAGCAGGTGGTAGCGGTCGATGAGGCCCGCGTCCGAGAGGCCGTGGTTCAGGGTAGCGCTGCCGTGGACGATGATCGGGCCGCCGTCGGTCTCCTTGAGGGCGGCAACCTCGTCCAGGGAGCGCAGGACGGTCGTCTCGCCCCAGTTGGAGACGAGCTTGTCCTCGGTGAGGGTGGTGGAGACGACGTACTTCGGCAGCGTCTTGTAGTGCGCGAACTCCGCCATGTCCGGCCACACCGGGCTGAACGCCTCGTAGCTGACCCGGCCCATCAGGATCGCGGTGGACTCCTGCTGCTCCCGCTCCTTGATCTCAAATGCCTCGGGGAGGAACTCGACCTCCTTGAAGGTCCATCCGGAGTTCCGGTAGCCGGGCTCGCCACCCGGGCCCTCCACCACGCCGTCGAGCGAAATGAAGGCCGTGCTGATCACAGTGCGCATGATGAGTGTTCCTTGGTGCTCGGGATGGGTGTGGGGTGACTGCTCGGTGCGCGCTTCGGCCGTGTGCACGGCGGATCGCCGCACCGGGTGTGGGGTGGCGGAGACCGCGCTGGGCAGCGGCTGATCCGAAGTTGTGGGGCGGACGCCGATGCCCGCCCTGCGTTTCCGCGCGCCGGGATGCGCGTCAGGGGTGTCCGGCGAGGAGGCCGGTCAGCCACTGCTGCCATGCGGCCTCCGCGCCGTCGGTGTCCGGCCCGAAGAGGTGGTGGAACATCAGCACCGCACCGGGGAGGTGGTGGAATGTGTAGAGCCCGTCGTCGGTGCGGACCTCGATGCGCTCGTCGTCCGACCAGGTCACTTCACCGCCCAGCGGCGGCAGGCCGGCCGGCTCGGCGTGCGCCCGCGCGCCGACGGCGACCGTGGTCGGCAGCGACAGAGCGCGGGTGAGGGCCGCCCGTACCCCCTGCGCGAGCTGCTCGCCCGTGGGTGCCATGGCGAAGACGGGGACGCCGGCGCGTCCCGGGAAGTGCGCCAGGTATTCGCGCAGTGTGTGGAGGTGGAAGGGCCAGCCGCGGCGCAGTGCGTCGTACTCGTCCTGCCAGTCGTCGCCGAGCAGGCCGCTGTGGACGATGCGCAGGACGGTGCTGCCGCCGACGCGCCCTTCGATGAGGTACTCGAAGGCCATGAAGCGGCCGTCTTCGGCGGTGGCCGTGCGGGTGGCGAAGCGCTTGCCGGGCTCGAAGGCGGTGACGACCGCCTCCTCCCGGTTGCCGCCGATGTCCATGGCGGCGGTGCCGCCCTCACACGGCTCGACCTCGCTGCGGCCCATGAACCACGAATCGATCCCGGGCCCGGTGGCGATCGCGTCCCAGACCTGCTCCGGGCTCGCCGGTAGGGTCGTCTCCTGCTCGATCTCGAAGTGGTGCTTCATCGGGCGTTCTCCTGTCGTGCTTCGGGTTCGTGTCCGGGCGTTCCCCCCGTTTGCTGCTGCGGGTCGTCCTGGCTGTCCGGGGTGCCGGGCTGCGCGCCGGGGATCTGGTGGAGTCCGACGATGACCCGGTGGGTGCGGCCCTCGGGGGCGGACTCGTCGTGGTAGCGGCTGACCAGGGCCGCCACGGCCTGGGCCAGCTCGTCGGCGAAGGCGGTCCGGTCGGCCGCGGAGGCGAAACGCACCTGCGCGTCGATGCCGAAGGAGGCGACCCGCTTGCGGGCCCGGGCGGCTCCGCTCAGCAGGGCACCGACCTCCTGCACCAGCCGGGCCCCCAGCGCCAGCAGCCAGCGGGCCGAGAGCTGGTCCGGGGACCGGGACGGGTCCGGGCTGACGGCGGCCAGGGCGCTGGGGGAGATCACGTAGGAGGCGGCAGTCGCGCGGTACACACGTTCGGTGACGTTGCCCTTGCGCCGCTCCTCGGCCAGCTCGACCAGAGCGTGCCGCTCCAGCTCCTTCAGGTGGTAGTTGACCTTCTGCCGAGGCAGCCCCAGGCGGACGGCCAGCATGGCGGCTGAGCCGGGCTCGGCCAGGGCCGCGAGGATGCGGGACCGCATCGGGTCCAGGGACGCCTCGGCCGCGGCGGGTTCGTCGATCACAGCAACGTCCAGCACCACTCCACCATCCAGTCGAAAAGAAGAAATTGTCTCGCCGGCACAGTGAACCGGGCTGCGGCCCCCGGTCGAGGCGACTGCGCGGCACCTTCCGAGATGTGCGGCAGCTATCGCAGGCGGGAGCGGAGCCCCGGAATGACGATGGCGGCGACCGCGATGTGGGTGGCGATCAGCGTCACCCGTGTGGCGGCGCCGGCATCGGGAGTCAGGAGGTCGGGCAGAAATGACACCGCCACCAGCGCGACGGCCGTCCGCACGAACACCCGAGCCGGCCGCCCCGACCACCGCCGGAAGGCGGCTGCCAGCGCGACGCCCACGACCGAGAACACGAATGCGAGCTGCGTGAAGCCCAGCAGCGGAATGCGCTCGCCGGCGATCTCAAGCGACACACCGGCGGCGTCTGCCGCAGCGGCAACCGCTGTCGCGGCGACCGCGCCTCCTGCGGCCAATACGAGTCCTTGGCAACCACAGTGCGTGATGGCCGGTCGTGACTGGCCCGGCGTCAGGCGCGATCGAGGTAAGTCCGGACACATCAGTCTCCTTGCCGAGGGGCGGGCGCTTGCGTCGGCCGCCGCGGGTTCTTCGGCCGCTGCGGCGTTAAGACCACTTCAGCCTCCAACCGAAAGTAAAATCTGTCAAGACAAGAAAATTCGTCGGTCCCCTGCAACTCGTTCGCGGCTGCCACCTTGCTCCGCCCGCGAGCGCGGCTGGCACGGCGGGCGCCCGAAGGTGGTCGACGACGACACGGCCGCCTACGCGCGATCCCTGCGGGCCAACGGGGTCCCCGTTCCCGGGATCGCCCGCAAGCTGGTCATCACCTCGGGCAAGAACCAGGGCAAGCGGCCCTCGGCCGCCACCGTCTACCGCATCCTCACCGAGGACACCGACAGCACCGAGTGAGCGGATGCCCTTCAGGGCTTCAAGATCAACTCATTGCCCCTTTGACGCGTATCTGGTAACCGGCGCGTATCGCATCTGATGCGAACTGGCGTCACCTTGCGCCGGATTGGTCAGGCGGCGCCGGGAAGTCGCTGATCAGCAGGTAGGCGGTTCTCCAGGGCCTGCTCGGACGGTAGCCGACAGGACGGGGCCATGTTGTTGCTCACCACATTGTCACGCTCCGTAGATCGCATTCGTCGCGAGAATCTCGCATCAGATGCGAAGCATGGAGCGGAACGGCAGGTCAGCCATCCGATCGAGTGAAGCGGAACGACAGGGCGGCGCCAGGGGCCGCGCGGCTTCACCTGGACGACGGGGTGCCGCTTCTCCGACCAGACGAGCAGGTCTTCGAAGCGATGCTGGACGGCTGGCGCAACCAGCAGCTGGCCCGGAACCTCGCGCTGTCGACCATCAACGGCCGCGAGCGAAAGGTCCGGGCATTCGCCGCTCACGCCGACGCCTTCCCGCGGAACTGGTCCTCACCACTGGCCGACGAGTGGTTCGGCGACCTGCGGTCGGTTCACGGCTGCGGACGTTCGACACTCAGGGGCTACCAGGAAGCGGTACGGCTGTTCTGCGACTACACCACCGACCCGGCCTACGAGTGGGCGACCGAGTGCGAACGGCGCTTCGGGACCCATCCGATCCAGGTCTGCCACGAGTGGAACACCGCCGTGCACATGCAGGAATGCGAGGCAGAAGCCCCTAAACGGGCCTTCACCCGGGACGAGTTGCAGACATTCTTCGACCACGCCGACGACCAGGTCGAGCGCGTCCGCGGCCGCGGCCGCAAGGGCTGGCTGCCCGCCTTCCGCGACGCGATGCTGTTCAAGACCGCGTACGCCTTCGGACTGCGCCGCAACGAGACCCGGATGCTGGACACCGCGGACTTCGGCCGCAACCCCGAGGGAGCGGAGTTCGGCGAGTTCGGCATTTGCTACGTCCGCCACGGCAAGGCGAAGAAGGGCTCGCCGCCCAAACGCCGCAGCGTGCTGACGGTATGGGAATGGTCAGCCGAGATCCTCGACCAATGGACGAGCGAGGTCCGGCCCGCCATGCGGCACGCGGACGGGCCAGCGCTGTGGCCCTCCGAACGCGGGCGGCGAGTGGGCCTGCAACGGCTGGACTCCCGCTTCGCCGCCTACCGCGACGACCTCGGCCTGGACCCGGTCCTGGACTTCCACTCGCTACGCAGGTCCTACGTCACCCACCTGATCGAAGACGGCATGGACCCCCTGTTCGTCCAGCAGCAGGCCGGCCACGACCACGCGTCCACCACCTCCATCTACACCTGCGTGTCCTCAGACTTCCGCACCCGCACCCTGCGGCGGGCGCTGGACGCCACCATCGAGGCCGCGCTCAAGCCCGCGAGGAGTGCCCGATGAAACGCCAGGTCAGCTACCAGTGGCGACTGCGCGAGAAGATGGCCACCGCCGGAATGTTCACCACCAGCGAGCTCGCCCCGCCCCTCGCCGAGCGCGGCATCAACCTCTCGCTCTCCCAGGTACACCGGCTCGTCACCGGCACCCCCGAGCGGCTGTCGCTCCCGGTCCTGGCCGCCCTCTGCGACATCTTCGACTGCACCCCGGCCGACCTGATCGCCACCAGGGCAGAGAACGCCACCGTCCGCAGGGTCGCCACCGGCGATGCGGTCGTCGACCTGTCGGCGGTCCGTCCCAAGCGCGCCCGCATCCGGCCGGAAGGATGAGCCGCACCCGCGTCCGCGCCGAGGACCTGTTCTGCACCCGCTGCGACCGTGCACTGCGGCTGGGGGCGAACCACTGGCCCGAGGGCTACATCTGCCAGAGCTGCATGACCAGAGCTCTGGAGACCTACGGGACCTGCACCGGATGCGGAGTCGAGCGGCTCACTCCTGGCCTCGCGCCGGACGGTGGGAAGCTCTGCACCGAGTGCGCCGGCGGGATCGGTGACTTCTTCTGCGAGCAATGCGGCCAGGAGGCCAGACGATACCGGCGCGGGGTCTGCGGACGATGCGTCCTGACCGAGCGGCTCCGCGAGCTCCTCGACGACGGCACCGGCTCCGCCCACGCTGACCTGCTCCCGCTGTTCGACGCTCTGCGGCAGATCCGCCGCCCGTGGGGCGCCCTGACCTGGACCAATAAGCCCCACACCCAGCGCAACCTGCGCGCTCTCGCCTCGAAAGAGGTTCCGCTCACGCACGACGGCCTGAGCCAGCTCCACCCCCGGCGATCAGTCGCTTACCTGCGCGACCTGCTCATGCAGAGCGGCGTCCTGCCCCCGGCTGACCGGCAGCTGCTGCTGTTCCAGCGGTGGCTCGCCGAGAAACTGCCTGCCGTCGGCGACGCCGGGCACCGGCGACTTCTGGAGCTCTTCGCGATCTGGCAGGTTCAGCGCCGTCTGAACTCCCTGGCCGACCGCGGCCCGCTCACCAGTAAGCAGGTTCAGCAGGCCCGCAACGAGATTCGTCTCGCGACCGCCTTTCTCGTTCACCTCGCCGAGCGAGGGCGGACCCTCGCCGAGTGCACGCAGGCCGATGTCGATACTTGGTACGCGGGTGGCTACACCGCCCGGCGACTGACCCACGCCTTTCTGCGATGGGCGATGCGGTCCAAACGCATGCTCAAGGTCGCCGTCCCGCATCGCTCCACGAGCAACCCCGCCCCGCTCGCCCAACACCAGCGACTCACCCTGTTACGGGAGGCCGTCGGCCAAGGCGACATTCCGCTCGAGGACCGTGTGGTCGCCGCGCTCGTCCTCCTTTACGCGCAACCGCTCACCCGGATCGCTCGGCTCACCACCGACGATGTTCTTCACGAGGACGGCGAGGTTCTGGTCCGGCTCGGCGATCCTCCCTCGCCCGTCCCTGAACCGCTTGCCGGAATGCTGCTGACCTACCTCGACCAGCGACCGAACACCATGACCGCCACCAATCCCAACGCCCGGTGGCTCTTTCCTGGCCGCAGGGCTGGACAGCCCATGACCCCGCACACGCTCGAACTCAGGCTTCGCCACCTGGGCTTCCCCACCCAGCAAGGACGCACGGCGGCCATCCGCCACCTCGTTCTCCAGGCCCCCGCAACCGTGATTGCCCGCATGCTCGGCTACCACGACGACACCACCGCCCAGCTCGCCACCGAGGCAGGAGGAACCTGGCGCCACTATGCCCCCGGCGAACACACACGGTGACACCGGCGCCTCAATGACCAAGGAATAGGCGTCAGTCGATTACGCGAGGTCGCCAGTTTCACACCCCGGTCATGCCAGGCCGGCCGCGATGGCGCGGCGGACGGCGTCGGCGCGGTCCCGGATGCCGGCTTTGGCGAACAGGTTGTTGATGTGGGTCTTGACCGTGGCCTCGCTGATGAAGAGTTTCTCGGCGATGGCCCGGTTGGGCAGGCCCTGGCCGATAAGGGTGAGCACCTCGCGTTCGCGGCGGGTGAGGCCCGGGGGGAGCGGCTGCGCGTCGGCCGGCGGGCGCGCGCGGACGGTGGCCAGGAGACGGTTCTGCACCTCGTGGTCGAGTACGGACTGTCCCGCGGCGGCGGCCCGGATCGCACGGACGATGTCCTGGCGCCCCGCGTTCTTCGTCAGATAGCCGCGGGCGCCGGCGCTCAGGGCGGCCAGGATCGAGTCGTCGTCGGCGAAGGTGGTCAGCACGACCACGGCCGTTCCCGGGTGTTCCTCGCTCAGCCGGCGGGTGGCCTCGGTGCCGTCCATGACAGGCATGCGCAGGTCCATCAGGACGACGTCGACCGGTGTGGCGGCCACGGCGGCGAGCACCTCGGTACCGTCCGCGGCGGCGGCCACGACGTCGATGTCCTCGGTCATGTCGAGCACCGCGGCCAAGGGCTCGCGGACGGTGGCCTGGTCGTCGGCGACGATCACCTTCAGCGAGGGCTCGGTCAGCGGGTCCTGCGGGTTCCGTGGCTCCTGGGCCGGTTCGTTCGTCGTCATCCTCGGATCACTGCCTCCACCTGCCAGCCGCCCCGGTCCGGTCCCTCGGTGAGCGGACCCGCGGTGAGGGTGCCGCCCAGCAGGGCGACGCGTTCGCGCATTCCTATCAGTCCCATGCCACTGCCGACACTCGCGGTCGCCTCACCGGTCGCGGGCCCGTTGCGGACGGCAAGGCTGGTCGAGGCGGCGTCGAACGTCAGCTCCACCGCGATCTCGGCCCCGGGAGCGTGCCGGGCCGCGTTGGTCAGCGCCTCCTGCGCGATGCGCAGCACGTTCTGGGTGACCTGTGCCGACAGCTCTCGGACGGCCCCGGTGACGGTGAGCACCTCGCGGTGGCCGGACGACTCGATCATGGCGGTCAGGCTCTCGAGCAGCGGAAGGGAGTCCTCGCGCAGCGCGTGCACGGTCCACTGGGCCTGCTTCAGGCTCTCCCTGACAAGGCTCTGCGCCTTGTTGTGCGCCGCGCGGACCTTCTCCAGGTCGCCGGTGTCCATCAAGGCGTCCGCCAGCTCCAGGTGCATGTTGATCCCGGCCAGCGAGTGCGCCAGCACATCGTGGACGTCGCGGGCGATGCGGCCGCGTTCGGTGAGCACAGCCGTTCGCGCCTCGGCCCGCGCGGCCCGCTCGGCGGACTCGGCGGCCTGGAGCCTCGCCTCCACTGCCTGTTGCCTGCCGCGGCCCAGGATTCCGGCCACCACCGGGATGCCGGTGCTGAGGCCGAAGGTCCAGGTGAGCACCTGGTGATCGGGGCCGACGTAGAAATAGAAGACAGCGCCGCACAGCAGACTGGACAGGGCCGCGACCGCCAGGGCCGGCTTGAGGGCGAGGCGGTAGCCGGCGTGGCCGACGAGGAAGTAGGCGAAGAGGTAGCCGGAGCCGCTGCTGCTCACCTCCAGCAGGCCGGCGGACGCCACGACACCGGCGGTCAGCCAGACCAGCGCGGCCCGGTGTGGGAAGGCGGGCGGCAGGTGTCTGGCCAGCAGGGCGACTGAGTTGACCACCAGCAGGGCGACCACGGCCAGGCCGCGGCCGCTGACGCTCACCGGCCGGACGGTGATGACCGCGATGGCGATGACCAGCAGGGTGACGGCCCACTGGAGAGAGGCGTCGTGCCGGAGCACGACCCGAGGGCCGGGCTCCCGTTCGGAAGCCGGCCCGGGGGCTGGGGGATTGTCGGAAGCGGACACGGCGCGACGATAACCCGTACTCAGACCGTCCGGTCCGCGGCGACCGCCGCGACCCGTCCGTCCACGGCCGGCTGCCGCAGCTCCCGGGTGGCCATGCGGCCGCGGAGAAATATGGTGCCCAGCCGCGTGACCACCTCGGTGAGTGCCATCAGCACGAACGCGGCCACCCACGCGTCCCCCGTGGTGATCTGGTGCGCCAGGCTGAAGCGGGCCACGTCGTCGGCGCCGCCGTGGTCGACCCACAGCTGGAAGCCCATCCGCGCCCCCATGCCCAGCACCCACACGGTCGCGGAGACCGCGCCCGCCTTGATGAACAGATGCGCGCCGACCTTGCGTATACGGGTGTAGACGCCGCCCACGACGCCGAGGGCCGCGCCGACGGCGACGAGCGCGCCGATCAGCACCGGGTCGTTGCCGGCCGTGGGCACGGTGGTCAGGTAGCTGTGCGCGACGAAGGCCACGATCCCCAGGGGGATCACGTACGACTTGGCGTCGAGGCGGCCCTCCCGCAGCTGCCGGAAGACGACGAGGAGGAGGGCGATGTCGGTGATCCAGTCAGTCGTTGTCATGCCTCAAGCCTGCTGGCACGGGCCCATACGCGCCTGGACCCACGGGTGGAACTACGGGTGGAGTCCGGTCAGCCGGTGATCTCCCGGGCTCACGGGAGCAGCAGTCGTTCCAGCAGGACGACGAGAACGACAGATCGCCCCCTTTCGCCACCAGGTCGATCTGCTGATCACGATCCCCGGGATCAGCACCACGGTGGCCCACGTGATGATCGCGGAGATGGGCGCGGACATGAGCCGGTTCCCGAGCGCCGGGCACCTGGCCGCCTGGGCCGGGCTCGCCCCCGGCAACCGCGAGTCCGCCGGGAAACGCAAACGGGCACCGACCTGGCCGCAGGGCTGGACAGCCCATGACCCCGCACACGCTCGAACTCAGGCTTCGCCACCTGGGCTTCCCCACCCAGCAAGGACGCACGGCGGCCATCCGCCACCTCGTTCTCCAGGCCCCCGCAACCGTGATTGCCCGCATGCTCGGCTACCACGACGACACCACCGCCCAGCTCGCCACCGAGGCAGGAGGAACCTGGCGCCACTATGCCCCCGGCGAACACACACGGTGACACCGGCGCCTCAATGACCAAGGAATAGGCGCCAGTCGATTACGCGAGGTCGCCAGTTTCACACCCGTACCTGCTGCTGACCCAGAACCCGGCTCTCCAGTACAGCCACGCGGTTTTCCTGGCGACGAAGGTCCGCAGCACCGGCATCGGCCGGGCGCCGCGGTTCTCGTGGCGGGACGGGAAGCTGCTGGTCGAAGTGGCTCCCAGCGTCGTCGCCGAACTGGCCCGCCGGATCGAGCGGATCACCTCCACCATCGAGGACCGGCAGGTCCCGGCCATCGCTTCGGTCGACCACCTCAGCGCGGAGGCGCCGGCCGGGCCGTCCTCGCGGAGAACTGGCCTCTCGCGGCGAAGGTTGAGCGTTATCACCGAAGGTCGGTGACCGATTGGCGGGCCGTCCGGGTTAGGCGTCGGTGGACGAGGGCCATTTGTCTTCCGCCCATTCCGGCCAGCTCGGCCAGCCTGCCGGTGGGGTGGGAATCTCGCCGCCGTCGAGTTCGGCGGCGTCAGGCGCCTGGAACTGCTCCCGCCAAGTATCCAGGTCGGCCTCGCTCATCGGGAACGTCTGATGCGGTGTTGTTTCCTGGCGGTGCGCGATGCGGGCGAGCTGGACGTCCTTGTCCACGGGCAGGTAGATCACCTGGCATGATGCCCCGACTGACCGGGCCAGCCAGCGCAGTGCCGACCGTTCATCGCGGCTCCAGAGCCCGTAGTCGAGTACGACGCTGGTCCCCAGCCGCAGCGCCTGTAGGGCGACCGAGATGAGCCGCCCTTCGAGCACCCAGCGCTTGCCGTCGGCCATCGAGTCGCCGAACAGCGGGATCATCCAGTGATCTGGGGTCAGCCGCAGCGCCCGGTGGGTCGTGGCGAGCTCTTTGGCACGGGTGGTTTTCCCAGCCCCGGGGAGTCCGACCATCAGGAGCAGGGTGGCGGCACGCGGGTGCTGCGTAGTGCTGGGTCCGGCTGTATGCGGGTGCTGTGAATCGAAACGCTGCGATGGAGACATGACTTCCCTGATCAGGCGGGATGACCCGGCATCACAGGAATAGGGGTGACTGCCGGCAGGACACTGATCCGGCGGTATGTCCTGGCACTGCCCTGCGGGGGGCAGGCAATGGCCGCGGTTACAGCAACCGCGGTACCGCCGCTAAGCGGCGGTTGTAGCCATGGGAGCGCAGCAGCACATGCCTTGATCATAGCGGACAGCCGATCCTGTGGGGGCGGATATCTGTCCTGCGCTTGACCGTCAGCACTGGTACCAGCGCTGTCCTGTTCAGCGGGCATAGCGGGACTCTGTTCCTGGTCGGCTGGTGGTGCTGCCCGCCGCACGGGGAGGCCGCACGGTGGGCACGGCGGAGCCTCCAGCCGCGTTCGCCGCTGAAACTTCGCTGAGACGAACCGGTCACCATTGTTCAGCGAGAACGATCAACCTCTGCTGCGACAGGACAAGAACTACTGTCCCGTCTCAGTTGATCTTGCCGGTGGCCAAGGCTGCGACCTGCGGTGATGCAAGGACAGGTGAGACGCGGTCTTCGACCGAATCTCATTTGACGCTGCCGCTCAGCGCCATTTCCGCAGGGTTGTCTCAGTTGATGTTGCCGGTCAGCGGTCGGAGAGGGCTGACCGACGGCGGTGCTCGGCCTGCTTGCAGCGCCCCGAGCAGAAGCGAGCGTCAGAACGGCGCTCCAGCCCCGCCAACCAGGTGACCCCGCAGACTGGGCACTCTCTCGTCTGCATCCGGGAGGAGGCATCGCGGAGTGCGCGGTCGTTCTGCTGGCGTCTCCATTCGCGCGATCGGCATACGGTTGAGCAGAACCGCGTATTCGACTTGGGGGCCTTCAGCTTGGTGCCGCAGCTGGCGCAACGGCCTCGGTCGTCCGCGTCGGAGGCGAGGAGATCGTTGACTCGGCGGGTGAGCTGGTCCAGCGACTCCGGGTTGTGGGTGCGGGGCTCGTTCGGCATCGGGAACGGGTGGTTGGGCAGGGTGCGGTAGTAGCGCTCCTCCTCGATCCAGCGGACGAGCGGGTCCGCGACGCCGGCGCCCTCGTATCGGTAGCCGGGGGCGGCCCGTGTGCGGACTTCGCGGATGAAGCGGCCGAAGTCCTGATCGCTGCCGGTGAAGGGGAGGCTGCGGAGCTCGGGCGAGGCCAGGAGGCCAGCGAGGGCCACGATGTCGGGGTAGGCACTGGCGATGAGGCGGGGGTCCTCGCGGTAGGTGCCAGCCCCCGGCGGGATGAAGTGCCGCAGTCTGCGGTCACGCTGTTTGCGGAACCTGCGGCTGTCCCACCATCGCCAGCACCAGCCGTCGGCTTGCCGCATGGCGACCACGGTGGTCTGCCAGCCGTGTTCGTGGGCCAGTCGGTGGTGGTCGTGCTGGGCCTGAATGATCTCCGGCAGCGGTCGAACGTCGAACTGGTCGTGGTAGGTGTCGGTCCAGCGGCCGTGGCGGAGACAGATGCGGGTGGTGTTGCGGACCCAGTGCCGGGCCCGGGTGGCGATTCCCTTGGTGGCCAGGCAGAGCGTGCAGACGGCCTGGACCTGCCAGCCGCGGTCAAGCGGGTGGCAGGCCGGGGGAAGGTCCCGGGTCAGGTCCGAGGTCCTCAGGTCGGGCAGGGCTTTCAGGAGTCGGTCGCGGGGGTGCCCGGACAGGCCGCTGATGGCGTCGAGCAGTGTCAGCGGGTCGGGGTGGAGCCGGTGCCGGTCGTTGATCTGCTCGTGGAGTTCGAGGTGGGAGATGCGGTTCGCCGTCGCGAGTCGGCTGACGTAGGAGTCCCAGGTCTCGTGGTGGAGAGGAGCCAGGGTGCGGGGGAGCCGCCGCAGCCGGGGCGGCGGCAGATGGCTGATCACGCCGCGTCCCCGACCTCGCCGTCCTCGGCATCGGCCGTGCCGGAACTGGCGGACTGGGTGTTGTGATCGACCGGGATGGACTTGAGCAGCTGGCGGGTGACGCGTTCGCTGCCGTCGGCGATGGCGCTGATCGCGGCCGCGCGGACAAGGTGGGACAGGCTGCTGATGCTGCCGTCAGTGCGGGTATGGAGATACTTCGCCAGCCGGACCAGCGTGCCGGGCTCATGACGGTGAAGCCGTAGCGAGCCCTCCATAAGCTCGACCATCGAGCGCCATTCGGCCTGGTAGGGGAAGTTTCCGGTGTACTTCATCACGCAGCGGGCGGCAATCTGTTTGCCGCGGACGCCGGTGAACAGGCCCTCGCGCTGGACGTTGATGCCTGCGTAGACGAACGTGGCGGGAATGTGCTCTGCGAAGTACTTCAGGTGGTCGGACAGGTCCTTGCCGGTGGTCGTGGCCATGTTGATGTTGTGGATTTCGTCGACCAGGACCAGATCGCAGCGGGCTTCGGTGAGGATCTCGCAGACGGCGTCGGCGATGTCCATCTCGTTGTGCCGGGCCTTCATGGGCAGGCCCAGGAAGTGTGCGAAGCGGGTGGCGAGCTTGCGGGGAGAGCCGTTGGGCGGTGCGGAGACGTAGACGACCGGGATGCGGTCGTGGTCGGGGAAGCGCTGGCGTACTCGTAGTTCGTGGGCCCGGCCGAGCTGCTTGAGGGCGGTGGACTTGCCCGTCGCCCAGGGCCCGGAGACGATCAGACCACGGCGGGCGCTGATCTCCCGCCGGTTGACCAGGGTCAGCAGCCGACCCTGGTGGAGGACGTCGCGAACGGTCGGAGTCTCGACGATGATCAGCTCGGAGTGGTAGTTGACCCGGCCCTCGTCATACTCGTCCCTGGCTCTGGGATCGAGGTCTTTCCACTCGTCTTCGGGCACAAGGTCGAAGACGATCGGGTCTTCGTCGACGAACCGGCGCCAGCCCTCCAGCGTGGTCGTGGGCATCCGCCGGTCCTCGGGCAGCCCGAACTCGGGTGCGTTCACCACCATTTCCGTGCCTCCTTGCGTGCGTCGAAGACTTTCAGCGGGACGACCTCGGCGACCGTGTCGTCCTCCTCGTGCTCTGCGTCGTCCTCGGCCGGAGACGACGGCTCGGCCGGCGGAAGCGGCGGAGGTTCGGGCCGTGGCCATGCGGGATCGCTGGTGGCCTGGGTGCGGGCGGCGACCTTCGGGCCGCGACGGCGGCTGCGGTGGCCTCGTGCCGGTTTCGCCGGTGCCTCCTCCTCCGGGCCGCTGGCGGCCCGGTCGAGCAGATCGCTGACCGCCTCGGCGATGGCGTCCTCGGTGACCGGCTCGCCCTGTTCACGCAGGTCTCGGGCGGTGTGCCCCCAGGCCAGCTCGCCGAAGGGGGTGGCAGTGGTGGACAGCAGCCGCCAGGGGACCGTGATCCACTGTCCGGTGTGGTGGTTGCGGAGCCAGACGAGCCGGATGTCGTAGGGATCGTGGCGGACCTCCCAGCGGTTCTTCCGCTGGGCGATCCCGGACTTCTCCCGCCGCAGATCGTTGAGTCCGTCGCAGTTGTAGATCCGGTGGTTGATCTTGATGCCGTAGGAGTTGACGGCCTGCCAGCGGGTTGGCAGCAGTTCCAGGTAGTCCTCCGCGGTCAGCGCGAGCGGGAGGAAGCCGGCCGTCTCGACCAGCGCGGCGTACTTCTCGTTGGGGGAGAACGTCCGCCCCGGGGCGAGCGGATCACGTAGCGAGTCGTGGGCCCTGTTCTGCCACTTGGCGCTGATCCATTGTTCCAGCAGTTCCTGGAGCTGGTGCAGGGAGAACAGCGGCTCGTCCTCGACCTTGCGGCCGCGGTGTTCCGTCGACCGGCCGGTGTAGCCGGGGAGGAACTGGGCGAACAGTGAGGCTGCCGAGCCCAGTGTTCTTTCGATGTGGGGCTTGTGAGTTGGGGTCCGGGGAGGAGCATGGATCACCTCGGTGCCGAACGCGTTGCAGGCGGCATGGAAGTTCTTCGACAAGAAGGCCTTGCCGCCGTCGACCACGACCGTTTCCGGGATGATCAGCGGGACCGCGGCCGCATGCCGCAGCCGTTCGTCCACCGACAGCAGCCGCTCGTAGGGCAGCACCGAGTGTTCCATCCGCAGAGCCTCCGGCCAGCCCGGCCGCATCGGCGCCGGGGTCACCGACCGGGCCAGCAGCAAGGCGGCGTCCACCGACTTCGTGGTCGGCCGCAGCACCGCCGCGGTGATGGACCGCGTCGCGGCATCGACCATGCCGACCAGCTCGCACCGGTCCACGACCCCGTTCTCCAGCCGGACCAGCACGTCGAACGGAGTGGAGTCGATCTCCATCAGCTCGCCCGGACGGCAGACCGTGACCTGGTCGAAGACCCCGTCGGGCTGGTTGGCCAGAGAGCGACGGGTGCGGGCCGAGCCGGTCGTGTGGCGTCCGGCCTCCAGCCGGTTGAAGAGACGGTAGAAGGTCGCCCGCGAGGGCATCTCGACCGGCGGTCCCTTCAGCTTCTTCACCGCCTGGCCGACGCGTTCGAAGTAGTAGCTGACGGTGTGGGTCGAGCCGTCGGTGGCCTGGTCCATGAGTCGTCGCAGGATTTCGACGACCTCCGGGTCGACCTGGCCCAGGACCGGGCGGCGAGGGGCCTGGCGGCCGTCGACCATGCCCATCACTCCACGCTTTTGGTAGCGGCGCCGGCGCCAGCGAATGGTGTGCGGGCTGACCGGACGGCCGGTCTCGCGCGACAGCTCGACGGCCTTGGCCGCCTCACGCTCGGCCAGGTTCCGGGTCACCGGGTCGTACTCGGGCCGAGGCATGGCTCCCGCCGAGGCGTCCGGCGGCAGCCCGGTGAGTACTTCGCTCATGTGCCGGTGCCACCACAGAGCCCGGTCGGCTTCGCCGGGCGGCAGGCCGTCCAGCAGGCCGGGAGCAAGCCGGCGGGCCCCGACCGAGCCGATCACCTCGAACCCCGGGGAGGTCATCAGCGTCGGGAGATGCATCGCGCTGGACTGCCCGTGTTCGTCGGCCAGCCGCACCAGGACACCGGAGATGCCGACCACGGTGTGCACCTTGCCGTCGAACCTCACCCGGTCACCGGGCCTGACCACCAGCGGCCGTCTCACCGGGCCGTCACCGCCCGGCGGACCATGCTTCTCGGCCCCAACGGGCCCGATGTCAGGTCGACTTCCAGCACCCGGCGCCAGAGCAGGTGATAGAGGACCGGCAGCACCGCCAGGCGGTCACCGACCCGCCCGGCCCCGACCATCAGAGCCTCCGGCTCGGCGAAGACCTTCGTCAACTCCGAGGCGACAGGCTCCCGGTGGTTGCGCGGGTGCCGGTAGCCCGCCAGCCACTTGACGTTCGCCAGCAGCACCGGATCGATCGCCCCCACCCGGCGAAAGGCCCATCCGGCGAGCTCACAGGCCCGCGCTGTGGCTGCGAACGCCTCCGCGTCATCCGGCTCGATCCGGTCGTCCGGACGGACATCCACCACCAGGCCCCCGCCGTCCCCGAGCCGGGCAAAGAAGTCCGGGACGTGCCCGCGACCGCCTCGCCGGCCGGGCCAGAACAACCGGAACGGCTGGCCGACCAAGCCCGTGACCTGCGGATCGAAATCCATCAGCATCGCGTGGTGCCGTTCCAGGTGCGACTCGCAGGACAACTGCCCGGCAGTCGTAGCCGCCCAGTAGTCACGGGTCACGGACTTCTGCCCCTGGTAGGACTTGACCGTACGCACCGGCGACAGCCGCTCGAACCTCAGCGTCCAGCAGGCCGACAACGGCTCGCGACGGCGTACGCAGTCCTCATCGACATACGCAACCTCGAACGCCGTCTGCCTCAAGCCCTCGATGCCCACGCCTTGGCCCTTCCCCTTGAACCAGCACCCTCGTGCCGATCAGAGAAAGCCACAAAGGCGACGTCACCGCCAAGAGAAATCGCCCCAAACCGCCCCTGAGAGGGAACGTCACGCGAGACAACGTGATCCGAGAGACAAGGTCAGGTGAGACGGACACGGCGAGCGGCCGGGAAGGTCATCAGCAACGTCGTGCCCAGAACAGCGCGTGCCCGCCCTCACCTTCGGGCACGAATTCCTCCTGTTCGACCGTCAGCCCAGCTTGAGTGATCCATGTCCGGTTCGTGGCGGCGTCCGCATGGCTCCACCACATAGCCGCCCCGCCACCCAGCCAGTCCTCATCAACACCCGTCCAGGCCCGGTAACCGGTGGTGCCCAGGAACCAACCACCAGGTCGCAGCCATCCGGCGACCTTCCGCAGCAGCGGAAGCTGTTCGTCGAGCGGGATGTGGATCAGTGCGTAAAAGGAGACGACCGCATCGAAGGAGGCCGGCGCGAAGTCCACGGCCGTAGCGTCGGCGCGGATGAACTCGGCCTGCGGCACGAGCTCCCGGGCCCTGCGGATCTGCACATCACTGATGTCGACGCCGGTGACGTGGTGACCTTCGGCGGTCAACGCGCGAGCGACGGGAACCCCGCTTCCACACCCGAGATCCAGCACCGTGCCTCCGGCCGGGATACGACCAGACAGTTCGCCGATCCACGACTGGTACTTCGTCTCGGCTCCATATGCCTGGTCATAGCGAAGGGAGAGCGCGTCGTACCCCCGCCGGACCAGCTCTTTGGGATCCTCAATGTCCACGCCAGTGCACGTTAGCCGCCCACAACGAGAGGCCGCGAACGGTTTTCCTCAGCTTCCCAGCAGGGAAGCGATACGGCCGTCTCCGGGGTCGAGGAACATCCGAGCAGCCATTGGCGGTAGCGGGAGTTCCGGTTTCGAGCGAGAGCGGCTCGACACCACCACCCCCGGCGGTCGCCTGGTTTTCCACGTCTTCGCCGCTCTGGCCGAGTTCATCCGCGAGCTGATCGTGGCGGGCACCCGCGAGGGCCTGGCCGCTGCCAGAGCTCGCGGCAACGTCGGGGGCCGTCCCACCGTGGTCGACGAGAACATCCTGCGGATGGCCCGTGACATGCTGCCCAACCCAGAGAACAGCATCACGGCGATCGCTAAGATGCTCGGCGTCTCCCCCGGAACCCTTTACAACCACATCCCGGACCTGCGCGAACTGCGGACCGGGGGCCTCCCGAACCAGCTCGACGGTGCGGAGCGGTGATCCGCCCCTGAGTAGCAGCGGTACGACGGTTGGCGATCTGCCCGGCCTGCTCGCCGATCACTTCTGCGCGAGCTGCGCCTTGCCGCACCGCTGTCCGTGCACCGTGCCGCGCTGGGTCAAAGCTCCGCTCTCGGCTCTGAAGGGGTCGGACCTGCCGAACGCAAGGCGTACCGGGGGATCGGCATTTCCTGGGAGGGCCTTGCGGCGACACGCTGTAGGGGTGCGTGGCTGCCACTTCTTGACGAAGACTTGTCCGGGCGCGTGCTCAGGCGTGGCCGTTCTCGCTGAGCACGGTTCGCAGCGCTTGCCTAAGCCCGGCCGCTCCAGCGTCGCCTAGGGGCGCGGTGAAGTCCCGCTCGATCTCGGAGTACCGGCTCTCTGCCTGCTGGTATACCTCCCGGCCGTGGTCGGTGAGCGCGATGATGTTGCGCCGCCGGTCTTGTTCCGAGGGCCTGCGCGCGACGATTCCGCGGCGTTCGAGCGCGTCGAGGAGCGCGACCATCGAGGTGCGGTCGACGCCCAGCACGGTCGCGGCTTCCTGCTGGGATTGCGCCTCCCCACTTGCGATGACCCTGAGTACGCCGAGGTCGCGAACGGTCACCCCCACGGCGGCGAGAGCGGCCTGCGCCCGGTGCTCCAGCGCGAGGTGCGCGTGCTTGAGGAGGTAGCCGAGCACGTCATCACGCGCGCGGACCCGCCCCACTGCTTCAGAACCCGGCCTCGACATACTCGGATACTAGCAGTAGGCTGACCATCAGATCTACTGATGATTCGCTCAGCTGACGAAAGGAACGCGATGATTCTCGTCACTGGAGGGTCCGGGTTCATCGGCTCCCACACCGTGCACGCGCTGCACAGCCTCGGCGAGCCGAGCGTCGTGATGCAGCGCCGCAGCGGCCAGGTCCCCCCGCAACTCGCAGACCTGCCCGTCGTCGCCGAGCAGGCCGACGTCGCCGACCTGAGCGCACTGCGGGCGATCGGCGAGCGGCACGAGATCACCGGCATCGTGCACCTCGCGGGCTATCCCGCGCCGCGGGGCACGGTAGGGGGCATCGATGCCACCCAGGGCCTGCTCGACGGTCTCCTCAACATCGCCCGCGTCGCCGCGGAATGGGGCGTGCGCCGGGTGAGCCTCGCCAGCACGCTCGGGGTCTACTACGGCGGCAGCATCGCGCATAGCGGCCCGCTGACGGAGGACCTGCCGGTGCTCCTGACCACCCCGCACCCGATCCCGCGGTCGAAGAAGATCGCCGAGCTCCTGGGGGAGCAGCTCGCGGAGGCGACCGGCACCGAGATCGTCAGCCTCCGGATCTCCGGCACCTGGGGCCCCCTAGGCCACGAGGACCCGTTCTTCGCCGCACCCGCGCTCATCCACGCGGCAGCCAGCGGCAAGCCCCTGGACCTGTCCGCCCTGCTCATCGCGCCGCACCTCGGCGACGGGCTCGACCTGTGCTACGTCAAGGACACCGGCCGCGCGATAGCCCTGATCCAGCTCGCCGGGCATCTCCAGCACCGCACCTACAACATCGCCTCCGGGCGGGTGACCACGAACGCAGAGGTGATCGCAGCCATCCGCGAAGCCGTGCCCGAAGCCGCACTCGATCTCCCGGCCGGCGTCGGCGGACCAGGCGCCGCTCTTGACATCACCCGGCTCCGCCAGGACACCGGGTTCGAGCCGGAATACGACACCGTCCGCGCAGCCGCCGACTACATCGCCTGGCTCAGGGCGGGCAACGAACACTGACCCGCACCGGCGCCCTGCGGCTCGGCCTGACCGACGCCCCCAAGGACGCGCCCGGCGCCGACTGACCTTCGGTGACCTCCAGGTCACCTCGCCCGGTCGTGGACCTCCTGCGGATCGTCCTCCGGGGCGTTGGGGTCGCGCAGCGGACGCAGCCCCTCACCAGGCTCGGATGCTGAGAACGAGTAGCGTCCCAGGACGTTGAGATGGGCACTGACCAGGGGGGAAAGCCGGGCCACGTCCTCGTCCCCGACCTCCTCGCCCTGGGCCCGCAGCTGGTGGACCGCGGCGTCCAGGTAGCGCGAATTCCACAGCACCACCGCGTTCAGGACCAGGCCGAGCGCACCGAGCTGGTCCTCCTGGCCCTCGCGGTACGCCTGGTGGATCTGCCCGCGCCTGCCGTGGCACAGGGTCCGGGCCAGGGTGTGCCGCGACTCCTGCACCGTCAGCTGCCGGTTCATTGCGCGCCGGTAGGTGTCGTCGACCGGATCGACCACCGCCAGCAGGTGCATCGTCTTGGCGATGCGCCCGTACTCGGCGAACGCCGACCCCAGCGGCGTGGGGTGCCCGTCGCGGCCGAACATCCGCAGCAGGTCGTACGCGCGGACCTGTCCGGTCGCCAGCGAGCCCGCCACCCGCAGCATGTCCGGCCACCACGTGGTGATCTTGTCCAGTCGGACCCGGTTGCGGGCGATGGCCTCCAGCTGCCCGTAATCCGACGGTGCATCCCCGGGCATCTCGGCGCGCCAGAACCGCTGGTCGGCCAGGTCGCGGAAGCGCGGGGTGAAGCTGTAGCCCAGGATCTTGAAGACCCCGAAGACCATGTCGGAGTACGAGGCGTTGTCGGTCGCCACCATCTCCGGCTTGATACCGCTGTCCAGGTTCAGCAGCGTGTCCAGGATGAACAGGCTGTCGCGCGGGGTGCCCGGCACCACTATCTGCCCGATCCCCGACACCTGGTCATTGACGGCGTTGAGCCAGGTCAGACCCCGCTTGTAGCCGAAGTACTTCGGGGACGCGCCGGTGTTGATCGAGTTCACCGGGACCACGAACCGCAGCCCGTCCACCGAAGCGACCAGCCCGTGCCCCCACAGCGAGGCGATCGGCACCCGGGCCTGCGCGGCCACCAGCAGGGTGTTGGCGGCCGAGATGGTGTCCCCGCGCACGTAGTACTGGTTCACGTGCGCAAGCCGTCCGCGCTTGAGCGCGTCGTAGTTCGGGTTGATCACCGGGGTGAGCCCGATGTTGCACGCCTCGGCGACCAGCACTGCGACCACCGAGGTCGCCAGGTCCTGCATCCGGGTCGAGCCCTCGCCGAGGTGCGTGAAGGCGTCCAGGAACCCGGTCCAGGCGTTCACCTCGAACAGCAGGTCCGGCAGGTCGATGCGCGGCAGCATGGCCGCGGTCACCTTCCGCAGCTTCTTCAGCGACTCGGCTTCGCCCAGCGACCCGAGCTTCTCCACGCTCAGGCGGGCCCGGCCGTCCGGCGGTACCTCGATGGTGACCTTCGAGTCCTGGCCGGCCTCCACCAGGCGCGCGGCCATCTGCCGCCACGCCGCATCCAGCCCGGCCACCACCTGCGCCAAGTGCTCCCCGACCGGCTCGGCCAAGCTCAAGCCAGCGAGCACGTCCTCACGCACCGCCTCCCAGCCCCGACCCTCCAGCAACCGCGCGCGGGGATCGGACCAGCGGTGCGAAGGCGCCGCGAACACGTCGCGGTTGTTCAGTGCCTTGAACAGGTGCTCCAGCACGCAGACCACGTAGGCGTCGCGGTCCACCTCCCCCTGCCGCAGCTCGGGACTGGCCAGCACCGCCTTGCTCCAGAACTTCGTCACCAACTTCACGTCGATCTCGCGCGGCAGCAGCGGGCGCTCCTTGACCCGGCGCCGCGAGAGCGCCGGCAGCCTGCGCACCGCGTCCAGCACCCGCTGCCCGCCGGGAGCCGCCGACAGCGCCGGCGACTCGCCCAGCAACTGCAGAAACGGACGCACGGTGTTGTACCGGCCCACCAGCGCCTCGCGCATCGCCGCCTCGGCCGCACCGTCGTCCTCGGGCACCAGCGCCAGCACCGTGGCCACCGCCGCACTGACCTGCGACCGCGGCCCGACCTGCTCCAACGCCGCCCAGATCGCGGCCACGCCCAAATCGGCCCCCCGCTCGCCGACCCGCTCCAACTCCTCCACCAGGACCTTCGAGGACCTGGCAACCAACCGCGACGCCTTCTCCAACTGCGGCAGCATCGACAACCGCTCCCGGTCGGACTTGCGCCGCGCCGCGCTGATCAGCCGCTGCGACATCAGCAGCGAGAACAGGTCCAGGGCGTCGTCGATCGCCGCCGCCTCCAGATGACGGACCACCGCAGTCAGCATCGCGGTCTTCTTCGGGTCCTGGGCCCGGGCCAGGTTCGGCGCCTTGCTGCCCAGCCCGTACCGGGCCAGCGACGCCAGCCGGTTGGGCGGCACCCGGTCCAGCTTCACCCGCCGCAGCTTGAACGAGGCGATGTCGTTGACCCGGTTCAGGGCCTTGACCATCGCGGTACCCGTCGAGCGGTTCGGCGGCCGGCGCATCAGCTCCAGCCGCGAGAACCGCTCGCCCTCGGGCACCTCCAGCAGCGCCACCAGGTCGCGCGGCAACCGCGCGTCCGCCCGGTGCGCGGCCTTCGCCACCGTCGCGTGCAGCCGCCGCTCCGCCGTCTCGCGTACCGCCGCCACATCCCGCACCAGCCGCTGCACCCCCGGCAGCAGCACCCGGTGCCGCCGCAGCCAGGCCACCGCGTGGTTGAACAACGCCACCGGACCCTCGGCATGCACCCAGGCCCGCCCATGCAGGAAGCCGCGGAACTGCCGCGCCCATACCTGCTCGTCGTACAGGTGGTAACCGTAGGCGTCGCGGATCTCCCACGCGTGCTCGTACGGCGTCTTCTCCCGCTCTGTGTACCGCTTGATGACCGAGACGTCCTCGACCGCCAACTGCTCGGCCAAGTACTCGATCACCACCCACGGCACCTCAAGCGGGTCTTCCAGGAAGAGCCCGACATACCGCACCGTGCACATCTGCAGAGCGAACCCGAGACGGTTGTGAGCACCGCGCCGCCTACCAATCAGCTCGCGGTCCACATCGTCGAGGAAGAAGAAGCGATCCAACTCCGGGCGCGTGGGCTCCTGGGCGAACTTCCCGTACGCCTGGGCCTGGTCATCCGTCAAAAACTCCACTGGCACGGCGCGACCATAGCCATGACCTTGACACGGGCGATCCACTTCGACGGAAGATCGTTCGATTCAGCAGCAACTGTGCTAGCAGCCTAGTCGGCCCGGGGCGCTCAAGAAGCGGAGTCTCCGCTACCGCCAATGGCTGCTCGGATGTTCCTCGACCCCGGTCTCACTCGAAGTTACCGGCCCTGTACAAATCAGAGAACTTCATCTGAGACACCGACAACGTCCCGCGAGACGGGACAGCGGCCAGCGTCGCAGGCCGCGTACGGCGAGCCCCGCCGATAGCGTCACGGGTAGGCGTCACCGCGTGACGCCTACTGAACGCGAACGTTTTGCTCATCCGTCAGAAACTCGACCGGCACCTCGGACCTCCAGACAGTCAGTGATCAACACCTGCCGAAGGCTCCGCCCCCGCCGAACCCCAGGTCAAAGGGGAGTAATTGTCAAGACCTGTGGATGAGAGCCGCACCGACCCAGTGGTGATAGGCGTCTACGTCGACGTTGCTGCCGCACACGATGGTGACCACATGTCGGCCGGTGAAGCGGTCGCGGTCTTCGAGGATCGCCGCGATGCCGAGCGCGGCCGACGGTTCGACAACGAGGCCGGAGTGGTCGAGGAGCATCCGCATACCGGCGATGATCGACGCCTCCTGGACCAGGACGGCGTCGTCAGCGACCAGGAGGAGGTCGTCCAGGACGGCCGGGATGGGACGCCGGCCGGCGACGCCGTCAGCGATCGTGTTGGTCGAGTCGGTGGTGACGACGCGCCGCCCGCGCCACGAGTGTGTCATCGCCGGTGCGCCCAGGGGCTGGACGCAGATCACCTCGACCTCGGGCGCCAGGGCCTTCACCACATGACCCACACCGGTGGCCAGCGCACCGCCGCCGAGAGCAATCAGGACGGCGTCGAACGACGGCACGGTGTTGGCCAGTTCCAGGCCGATGGTTGCCGCGCCCTCGCAGGTCTCGATGTCCAGGCTGTCTTCGAGCAGCCGGATGCCGTCGCAGCGCGCGATGGCCGCCGCCCGCTCGCGAGCCATCTCGTGGTCGCCGTCCACCAGCTCCAACCTGGCGCCCAACGCGCGGATGCGGTCAAGCTTGGCCACAGTCGCAAAGCGGGACGCCACGACAGTCACCTCAAGCCCCCGGCCGCGACCGGACCACGCGAGGGCCTGGCCAAGATTGCCCGCGCTGGCGCACACCACGTCTCGCGAGCCATTCTCGGCGAGCAGACTCGCAACTACCTCGGTGCCGCGGGCCTTGAAGCTGCGCACCGGGTTCGCCGTTTCGAGCTTGATGCTCACCCTGCACCCGAGGCCGGGTTCCAGCGCCTCGCAGCGGTACAGCGGAGTGTCGAGGAAAACCGGGTCAATCACCCGGCGGGCCGCCCGGATCCGAGCAGTGTCGAGGCGCGTCTTCTGCACGACGCAGCAGCCTAGCGCGAGCACCAGTTCAAATCCTATGGATCAAGGAGGCAGTTCAGGCTGCCTGAGCTTCGGGGCGCTCGACGAGGTGTCCGTGTTCGAATCGGGCTCCGGCGCGGACGAGAGCGACGAGGTGGGGTGCGTTCACGGCCCGCCACCGCTGTTGGGCGGACTCCACGAGCTTGAAGACCATGGCGAGCGCAGCGGCCGCACTGCCGGCACCCCGGGTGACCTTCGTGCGGAGCCGGACCGTGGCGAAGGTGGACTCGATGGGATTCGTGGTGCGCAGGTGGATCCAGTGCTCAGCGGGAAAGTCCTAGAACGCGAGCAGCTCGTCCGTGTCATCGCTGATCTTCTTGACGGCCTTGGGGAACTTCGCCCCGTACGTCTTGGCGAACTCGGCAACGGCCTGGAGGGCGTGGTCGCGGTCTTCGGCGTTGTAGATCTCCTGGATCGCACGTTTGGCCGCGGGCTGGGCCGACTTCGGCAGAGCGTTCGCGACGTTGGCGGTCTTGTGAAGCCGTAAAGAATCAAGGTGCTGCTTTACAGGTGTGGGCTCGTTGTCAGGGTATGGCGGTTCCGGAGGAGATCTGTTCCCAACTCCAGTGC
>NZ_JBHYVB010000135.1:16444-31712 GCF_042750115.1 Streptomyces sp. NPDC059455 | reverse complement strand
GACCTCGACGGGCGAGGTCAGCCGCGTTCCATATGGGCGCTCCGGCTTCAGAGGGGGCCGGGCCGCACCGCGGAGCGTGGTTCCCCGGGCGCCGCCCGGGGCAGTGCCGGAGTGGCCGCCTGGGTGTTGCCCATGGACTGCAACTCCGTGGCCACGACGGTCATTTCGGCGATACAGGCCCGCTTGGGGAGAGTGATGGCCGCCAGACACGCCTCGGCGATGTCCTGTGGCTGGACGAACAGGTCGCGCAGCTCCTGAGGCGGGGGCTCGGGCCGGTCGTCGAGGATCGGGGTGTTCACTATGCCCGGCAGGATGGTGCACACCCGTATGCCGTTGCCGTACTCGTCCATGCCCGCTCCCCGTGCGAGGCCCAGGAGCCCGGCCTTGGCGGCCTGATAGGCCGGACCGGTGTGATCGGGCCACGCCCCGGCCACGCTCGACAGGACGACCACGTCGCCGCGGGCCTCGCGGAGTCGCGGGAGCAGGGCGTGCAGCAGGTAGAACGTCCCGCTCAGATTGGTGGCGAGCATGGAGTCCCAGACCGGGGGCGTCAGTTGGGCGAGGCGCCGCTCGGGAATGTTGGTTCCGGCGGCACACACCAGGGTGTCCACCGGGCCGGACACCCGCCGCGCCCAGTCCCGTACCGCCTCGGGGTCACCGACGTCGACACTGTGGTGGTGCAGGCGGTCCGCCTCGGGCGCGGCGTCCCGGGCCTGTTCCTCGATCAGACGGCCACGCCGGGCCAGTCCGTGAACGGTCGCGCCCGCTTCGAGGAAGCGCCGCAGGATCGCGAGCCCGATGCCGCTGCTCGCTCCGCTGACCACGGCGGTGCGCCCGCTCATGTCCCCGAGTCGGCCGGAGGGGTGGCTGTTCATGGGGTGTCCTCGGGGGTCGGTGGTCAGAAGGTGCCGTCGATCGTGATGCCCCCGTCGACCCGGAGGGTGGCACCGTGCACGAAGGAGGCGTCGGGAGAGAGCAGGAAGGCGATGGAGGTGGCGATCTCGGCGGGCTCGGCCAGCCGGCGCATCGGTGTGCGCCGTATCAGCGCCTCCCGGTCGAGCGCCCCCGACTCCAGGCCACTGCGCACCATCTCGGTGGCCACATAACCCGGCGCCACGGCATTGACCCGGATGCCGACCGCGCCCCATTCGGCCGCCAGGGTCCGGGTGAGGCCCAGCACTCCGCTCTTGGCGGTGGCGTAGCCGAGCCGGCCGGGGAGCCCGAAGGTCGACCCGACGGAACCGATGTTGACCACACTGGCCCGGGGGCTGCGGACCAGCAGGGGGTAGGCGCCGCGCGCGCAGTGCATCGCGCCGGTGAGGTGGACCGCGAGCTGATGGGCCCACTGCCGGCTGTCGAAGTCCTGGGCCGCCTGCCGGAAGATGACGCCCGCGCCGTTGACCAGCGCGTCGAGCCCACCGGCACGCGTCGCGATGTCGTCGAACATCGCGGCGACAGTGGCTTCGTCGGTGACATCGACGGCGACGGCCAGGTGCCCCCCTGCCACGGGGGACGCCGCGTCGAGGGCCGCGACCTGGTCCTGGGCGGCGTCGTCCTTGAGGTCCGCGACGACGACGCGCCAGCCCCGCTCGGCGAGGACCCGGGCCGTGGCGGCCCCGATTCCCTGTGCGGCGCCGGTGATGAGAACGGTGGGGTCAGCCATGGGACAGCTCCGTGGTGGATTCGGTGGGCCGGGCATCGCGGTCACCCGGCGTGGAGGACCGCTTGAGGGACTGGCGGTAGGGGTCGGGGCTGATCAGTGCCGTGCACACGGTGATCAGCGCCATCGCCGTCATATAGAGGGCGATGAGGTGGTAGCCGTCGCCCACCTGCAGCAGGGCGGTGGCGATCAGCGGGGACAGGCCGCCGGCGAGGACACTGGCCGCCTGCGAGCCGATCGAGGCACCGCTGTAGCGGACCTCGGGCTCGAACAGCTCGGCGAAGTAGGCGGACTGCGGTGCGTACACCGCGTGGTTGCCGACGTTGATGCACAGGATCGTGACGAGATAGATGACCGGCAGCGATCCGCTGTCGAGCGCCCAGAAGAAGGGCCAGGACAGGGCGGCGAGCAGGGTCGAACCGAAGAGCACGACGGGTCGGCGTCCGACCCGGTCGGACAGCCGTCCCCACAGGGGCAGGCTGATCAGGCCCAGGGCGGCCGTGATGATCACCCCGATGAGCAGGTCGTCGCGTTTCAGGGTGAGCACCGTCGTGCCATAGGTGAGCACGAAGGTGGTGTGGATGTAGAAGGTGCTGTTCTCGGCGAACCTGATGCCCGCGGCGCGCAGGATGTTCTTGGGCTGGGTACGGAGCACGGCGATCACCGGCCGTCGTTCGATCCGGCCCGCCCGCTCCATCGCGCGGAACACCGGGGATTCGTTCACCCGGAGCCGGACGACGAGCCCGAGCGCGATGAGCACCGCGGAGGCGAGGAAGGGCACGCGCCAGCCCCACGCCCGGAAGTCGTGGTCGCTCGTGGCGCCCGACAGGGCGAAGAAGGCCAAGTTGGCGATGAGCATTCCGGCGGGAACCCCCATCTGTGGCCAACTTCCGTAGAAGCCGCGACGGTTGGGCGGTGCGTGCTCGACCGCCATCAGGGCCGCCGCACCCCATTCGCCGCCCACTCCGAAGCCCTGGACGATCCGCAGGGCCACCAGGAGCAGGGGCGCGGCGACCCCCCAGGTGGAGAAGCCGGGAAGCAGCCCGACACAGAAGGTGCTGCCGCCCATCAGCAGCAGCGAGAGCACCAGCATGGACTTGCGGCCGATCTTGTCTCCGTAGTGCGCGAAGACGACGCCGCCGATGGGCCGGGCGGCGAATCCCACGGCGTAGGTGCTGAACGCGAGGAGCGTTCCCACCACCGGCGAGGTGCCGGCGGGGAAGAAGAGGGTGTTGAAGACCAGGGCCGCGGCGATGCCGTAGGTGAAGAAGTCGTACCACTCGATGGCCGTTCCGATCATGGTCGCCCAGGCCACGGTGCGGATGTTGGGTGTGTCGGCGGTGGGACGGGAAGGTGGTGTGATGGCGGAGGGAGGATTCATGGCTGGGTCCTTCGGGGCGGGGAGAGGAGGGGACGAGCGGATGTCCCGCGACCCGGTGTCTCTCAGTCCGGGAGCAGGGTCTCCTTCAGGACGGGGCTCGGCCGCCGGGCGAGCTCCTCGAGGAGCTCCCCGGCCTGGTCGAGCGGCCGGGAGCGCTTGAGACCGTCGACGGCCGGGACGAGCCCTTCGGCCAGCAGGTCCATCGCGTGGCGGAAGTCCTCGCGCTGGTACATCTGGACGCCGATGAGCTCGCGTTCGCCGCGCTGGAGCGCCACTCCGCCGACGGTCAGCTCGGCGGGGCTGATGCCCACCAGGACGGTACGGCCGCCACGGCAGGTCGCCGTCAGCGCCTGCGTGGTGGTGGCCTGGGAGCCCACGCAGTCGAACACCACGTCCGCCCCCTCGGAACGGAGGTGGTCCCCGGCCGCGAGGAGCGGTTGGGCGGCCGTCGTCCGAACGCGGTGCGGCACACCGAGCCGGCCTGCGAGGTCGAGCCGCAGCGGGTCCCGGTCGGTCACCACCACCCGGCCGACGCCCCGGGCGGCGAGCACGAGCGCGCAGAAGACACCGATGGGACCCGCACCGATCACCAGGGCCTGATCGTCGGCGCCGACGCGGGCCCGGCCGACCGCGTGCACGGCCACTGCCAGCGGTTCGATCAGGACCCGCAGCTCTCCGGGCACCCGGGGGTCGATCGGCAGGAGGTGGTGTGGCGGGACGGTCAGGAACCGGGCCATGGCCCCGTCGAGCTGGCCGCCGACGAACCGCATCCGCGCACACAGCTGCTCGCGCCCCCGCGCGCAGTTGTGGCAGGTGCCGCAGCCGTTCGGGGGAACGATGACCACGGGGGTGCCGGGGGTGAGCGGCGCGGAGCCGGTGGCCTCGGCGTCCGCGGCGTGTTCTTCGACGATCCCCCATGCCTCGTGCCCGAGGGCCAGTGGGGGCTTGAGTACGGCGTGCTCGCCGGACCACATCTTCAGATCGCTGCCGCACACGCCTACTTCGCGGACCCGGACCCGGACCTCGCCGGGCGGGGGACCGGTGAGGTCCCCCTCGACGAGGGTGACCTGCCGGGGCGCGGTGACTCGGACCTGACGTTGGCGGGTGTCCGGGGCCCGCGACACTCTCTCGGTCACGGGCGTGGACTGGTCGGGGAGGGGCATCGCATCTCCTTGGCTTCGGCGAAAGCCCACCTCGGCGGTGGTGTGACGGCGGCCACGGAGACATTCTCATGACATGGACGCACTGTCCAGTGGATGGTAACTTCCGATGACGAGGGTGGTACGGCCCGGACCCGGCCGTGCCGCCGACTGGGCTCACCTGCTGGGCTCGCCAACGGGGCTCACCGACTGGGAGAGACACCGAATGACTGCACAGACGCCGGTCGTGCCGGCGGACCGCGAACTCATCGAGCACATCGAGGAACGGGCCCAGTTCGCCCGTCTGGAGACCGTGCGGCTGATCTCGATCGCCAAGACCGGCCACTACGCGTCCGGCTTCTCCTGCGCCGAGATCCTGGCCACCCTCTACTACGGGGTGATGCGGCTCAGGCGCGGCGAGCCGGACTGGCCCGACCGCGATCGCTTCCTCTTCGGCAAGGGGCATGCGGCGGCCACGCTGTATCCGCTGCTGGCCGACTGGGGCTTCTTCGACGCGGCCGAGCTCGACGAATACACCCGCCTGGGGAACGCCTTCGGTGACCATCCGGACATGACCCGCATCCCGGGGATCGACTTCAGCTCCGGGTCGCTGGGTCACGCCCTGTCGGCCGGGACCGGCATGGCGATGGGCGGCCGCCTCCAGGGGCGCCCGTACACCACGTTCGTCCTGCTCGGCGACGGAGAGCTGCACGAGGGACAGGTCTGGGAGGCGGCCCTGGGCGCCGCGCATCACCGTCTGGGACGGCTGGTCGCCATCGTCGACCGCAACGACCACTCGCTCGACGGCCGCATCGACGGCGTGACGGAGATCGAGCCGCTGCTGGAGAAGTGGCGGGCGTTCGGATGGCAGACGCACGAGGTCGACGGACACGACGTCTCGGCCCTGCTGCCCCTGCTGCGCTCGCTCGCCGAGGACACCGGCCGTGACCGTCCGGCCGTGGTCGTCGCCAACACCGTGAAGGGAAAGGGGATTTCCTATATGGAGTCCGAGTTCGGATGGCATCTCGGCTGGCTGGCCGAGCGGGACGAGGCCAACGCCATGGCGGAACTGCGGGGGGCACGGTGAGCGTCGCGCCCGGTCTGCAGCCGGAATCCTGGCATCTGCTGAGCCTGCTGGAACAGGCTCCGGGTCTTCAGGCCCTCGGCGACACCCTCGCCGACCTGGCCGACGAGGGCCATCCCGTGGTCGTGGGCACCGCCGACCTGAAGTACTCCAACGGACTGGTGCGCTTCCAGGACCGTCACCCGGACAAGTACCTCCAGTTCGGGATCTCCGAGCAGCACATGGTGTCCACGGCTGCGGGTCTGGCCACCACCGGCCTGCGGCCCTACGTCGCCACCTTCGCGTCCTTCATGGCGCTGCTGGCCTGCGAGCAGATCCGCACCGACGTGGCGTACACCCGCCAGCCCGTCCGGCTGATCGGCCACCACGCGGGGATCACCCTGGGCTTCTACGGGACCTCCCACCACGCGACCGAGGACCTGGCCATCACCCGGAGCATCGCCGGGCTCACCGTGGTCGCACCGGCCGACACCGCGGCCCTGGCCGCGGTGCTGCGCGCCTCGGTGGACCTCCCGGGCCCGGTCTACTTCCGTATCGGCCGTGGCCGGGACCCGGACGTCTACCCGGCCGGCACCACCCTGGAGATCGGGAAGGCGGTCGAGCACGGCACCGGAAGCGACCTCACCCTCATCGCGACCGGCTCCATGGTCCACCCCGCCCTGGGGGCCGCGGCGGCGCTCACGGCGGACGGGTACAGCGTCGGGGTGCTCGACATGCACACCGTCAAACCCCTCGACGAGGAGGCGGTGCTGACCGCCGCGCGGCGCTCCCGGCTGCTGATGACGGTGGAGGAGCACAATGTGCTCGGCGGTCTCGGCGGCGCGGTGGCCGAGCTGATCAGTGAGCACGGCGTGCCGGTCCGGCTGCACCGCCACGGGATCCGCGACGAGTACAGCCTCATCGGCCCGCCCACCCATCTGTACGGGCACTACCGGCTGGACGCCCCCGGAGTCGAGGCAGAAGCCCGCGAAGCGCTGCTCGCCCAGAGCCGGTAGGCGCGAGATGCCCGCCCCGGGATTCCTCCGGGGCGGGCGCCGTGTCCTGGGCCGTCGGTCCCTTCCGTCACCCGAAGTCGGCGACGGCACCGGCGACGGCCTGCCAGCCCAGCGCCCGCGAAACCTCCTGGCCGGCCTCGGCCAACCGCTCGCGCAGACCGGACGTGTCCGCGCCGAGGATCGCCTCCCGGACCCCGCTGATGGACAGTGCGGCACGCACCTGCCCCCGGTAGTCCAGGATCGGGACGCCGAGCGCGGCCACGCCGACCGTCACGTCCTGGTCGCTGACCGACATCCCGCTGTCGGAGGTCTGCTCCAGCACCGGGACCAGCGAGTCCGCCGTGACCGGGGTGGATGGGGTGAACCGTTCCAAGGGCCCCTGCTCGAGGTAGTCCGACCAGGCCGAGCGGTCCTGGAAGGCCAGCAGGGCGCGGGACGCCGCGCCGGCGTGCAGCGGCAGCGCACCGCCGAGCTTCAGCGCGAGGGACTGGACCCGCCGGCCGTCCAGCCGCTCGATGCACACCGCCTCGCGGCCGCGCTGGACGCACAGGTACACCGTCTCGCCGGTCTCGTCGTGGAGACGCTCCATCACCGGCTGCGCGAAGCGCCGCTCGTCGAAACGCTCCACCACGGCGGTGCCGAGGCTGAGCAGATGGAACCCCAGACGGAAGGTGCCGCGGCGGCTGCCGCCCTCCACCATGTCCAGGCCCTGGAGGCTCGACAACAGCCGGTATACCGAGCTGCGGGGCTCACCCAGCTCCTCCGCGAGCTGCGCGGCCGTCGCCTCGCCTCTCGCCGCGAGCAGGTCGAGGACCTCAACGGACTTACGGACGAGAGCCAGACCACCATCTTGTGCCACGAGAGCAAAGATATCACTCAGCGGACAGGGCGACTACTGGTCAGTAATCGGTGGCGGGCGCGGTGCGGGGTGCCGGGATCCGGTCGTCCCGTACGCGGCGCCGGAACCAGATGACCTTTCCGGTGGCGGTGACGCGGGTGCCGAAGGCGTCGGCGAGCGCGGCGACGAGGAACAGCCCGCGGCCGTTCTCGGCGTCGAGGTCGCTGGGGCGCAGCCGGGGCGCATCGTGGCAGCCGTCCCCGACCTGGCAGATCACACAGCATCCGCGGCGCAGCCACAGCCGCAGCCACACGGGCCCGCCGGCGTGCTCGATCGCGTTGGTCACCAGCTCGTCCACCATGAGGACGATGTCGTCGGCGGAGGTGTCGGGCACCCCCCAGCCGCGCAGCGCGCCCGCGGCGGTACGGCGGGCCCGGCCCACGGCGGCCGGGTCGGTGGCCAGCCGCAGGGCAAGCCCCCGCGGGGCGGTGTGGACATCGGGCGAGCCCGTTCGCCGGCGCGGCGGTGGGTCGTTGGGTGGTGCGGGGGACACGGTGGCGACCGCTCCCGCTGGGTTCACTGTCATTTCCGTGCTCCTTTCCGGGGCGCCTTGCCGTCCGGAAGGGTTGGTGGCCGACTCCGTCGAGGAGGGGATCCACTTCTCAGTGTCGTAGCGATTTCTGCCAGAGTCAAGATTCATCGAAGAAATTTCCACGACCGCCGTTCGTGTCCGGCGTGTGTCGTGGAAATTTCTTCGAGATGCATTGACAGTGCTCGAAACCTCTGCGACGTTGTGAATCGAGCCGCTGAGCACATCCCACCGGCCATCCCCAGCCCGATCAGGGCCGAGCCGACCGATGAACGCGTCGGCACCGACAGTCCCCGCTAGAGCGCGAACCGGCACCCGGCGGGCGGCGAGTTCTCCCCAGCCACCCCCCGTACGTCGAGAAAAGGCAATCTCATGGCAGATCGCGTCAAGCTGTGCCGCAGAGCGCTCGCGGCCTCGTCCGCGGGAATCGGTCTCACCCTGCTGCTCACCTCGTGCGGGAACGGCATCGGCGGTCAGGGCGATGACAAGCCCATCGTCGGGCTCGTCACCAAGACCAACGACAATCCCTTCTATGTGAAGATGCGCGAGGGCGCCCAGAAGAAGGCCCGCCAGCTCGGCGTGGACCTGAGGACCTTCGCCGGCAAGGGCCAGGCCGACAACGACTCACAGGTCAAGGCCATCGAGAACCTGGTGGCGGCGGGTGCCAAGGGCATTCTGATCACCCCGGCCGACTCCGGCGCGATCATCCCCGCCATCGACCGGGCGCGGAAGGCCGGTGTCATGGTCGTGGCCCTGGACTCGCCGACGGAACCGGCATCCGCGGTGGACGCCACCTTCGCCACCGACAACCGGCTGGCCGGCCGCATGATCGGCAAATGGGCCAAGGCGCGGATGGCGGGCAAGCGGCCGAGGATCGCCCTGCTGGACCTCAGCTCCGAGCAGGTCAAGGTCGATGTCCTGCGGGACCAGGGCTTTCTGGAGGGCTTCGGCGTCGATGTCCGGAACCCGAACCGGATCGGCGACGAGCGCGACTCCCGGATCGTCGGCCACGAGGTGACCGGCGCCAACGAGGAGGGCGGGCGCGACGCCATGGAGAAGCTGCTCCAGAAGAACGGCTCCATCAACCTCGTCTACACCATCAACGAGCCCACCGCCGCGGGTGCCTATCAGGCCATCAAGGCGGCCGGTAAGCGGAAGGACATCACCATCGTCTCCGTCGACGGCGGCTGTCCCGGCGTCAAGAACGTGGCCGGCGGCGTCATCGGCGCGACCTCGATGCAGTTCCCCGTGAAGATGGCGGCCGATGGTCTCGCCGCCGTGGCCGCGCGCGCCAAGGACGGCGGCAAGGACTCCGACTCCTCCGGACAGGGCTTCACCAACACCGGAGTCTCCCTCATCACGGACACCCCCGTATCCGGTCTGGATTCGCAGAAGTCGGACTGGGGCCTGCGCCACTGCTGGGGCTAGCCCCGCGCGCCACCGCCGGGGGCCGACCCCGGCGGACGTCCGACACACCCGCACCTCCCACACCGCTTCCAGGAGTTGACCGTGGCGCACGACACCGCCCCCCCAACCGCCGTAGACCCACCCACCACGCAGCCGCCTCAGCGCGGAGCGCTCGCCCGCGGACAGGCGGCCATGCACACCAAGCCGCTGCTCGGCCCGCTCATCGTGCTGCTCCTCGCCTCGCTGTTCTTCAGCGTGTGGGTGGGGTCCCGGTTCAGCGATCCGCTCAATGTCTCGCTGATCGTCCAGCAGGTGCAGATCATCGGCATGGTCGGCATCGCCCAGACGCTGATCGTGCTGACCGCGGGCATCGATCTGTCGGTCGGGGCCATCACCGTGCTCGCCTCCGTGGTGATGGGCAAGCTGGCGGTGGACCACGGTCTGCCGGTGCCCCTGGCCCTGCTGCTCGGTGTCGTCATCGGCGGCGTCTGCGGCGGACTCAACGGTGTGCTGGTCACCCGGTTCCGCATTCCGCCGTTCATCGCCACGCTCGGCACCCTCAGCGTCTTCTCCGCCCTCACCCTCTTCTACTCGCGCAGCGAGACCATCCGGGCCCAGGACGTGCCGCCCCTGCTGAGCTGGCCGGGCCGCTCCATCAATGTCCTGGGCACCGATGTCACCTACAGCTCGCTGATGATGATCGGCTGCTTCGCCGCCGTGGCCTATCTGCTGCGGGGCACCGCGTGGGGCGCCCATCTGCACGCGGTGGGCGACAACCGCGAGGGGGCCCGCCTCAGCGGGATCCGCACCGGCCGGGTGCTGCTCAGTGTGTATGTGGTGGCGGGGCTGATCTGCGGTCTCGCCGCGTGGTTCCTCATCGGGCGGATCGGCTCGGTGAGCCCGCAGGCCGGTGAGAACCTCAACCTCCAGTCCATCACCGCCGTCGTCATCGGCGGCACCAGCCTCTTCGGCGGCCGTGGCCATGTTCTCGGCACCCTGCTGGGCTCCCTCATCGTGGGCGTGTTCAGCAGCGGACTCGCCCTGTCCGGAGTGGACGCCCTGTGGCAGGTCTTCACCGTGGGTGTCCTGGTGATCGTGGCCGTCGCCGCCGACCAGTGGATCCGGAAGGTGGCCGCGTGAATCCCCGGAACACCACCACCGACGTACTCGCCCTCCAGGCGCGCGGCCTGATCAAGCGCTACGGACATGTCACCGCCCTCGGCGGGGCCGATGTGGAGCTGCACGCCGGTGAGGTCCTCGCCGTCATCGGCGACAACGGCGCCGGCAAGTCGACGCTCATCAAATGCCTCTCCGGGGCGGAGGTGCCCGACGCCGGGGAGATCCGCCTCTTCGGGGAGCCGGTACGGTTCCGCAACCCCCTGGACGCGCGGGACCACGGACTGGAGACCGTCTACCAGAACCTGGCCGTCGCGCCCTCCCGGGACATTCCCGCCAACCTCTTCCTCGGCCGTGAGCGCCGCAGGTCCGGCCCGCTCGGCAGCGTCTTCCGGCTGCTGGACAAGAAGGGGATGCGCGAGGAGACCCGGGAACTGCTCACCTCCCTCGGGCTGCTGACCATCCAGAACTTCTCCCAGCCGGTGGAGACGCTCTCCGGCGGGCAGCGCCAGGGCGTCGCCGTGGCACGCGCCGCCTGCTTCGGCAGCCGGGTGATCATCATGGACGAGCCGACGGCGGCGCTCGGGGTGCGGGAATCGCAGCGGGTGCTCGACCTCATCCGCGAAATCCGCGACCGGGGCGTGCCGGTCATCCTGATCAGCCACGACATGCCCCATGTCTTCGACGTCGCCGACCGCATCCACGTCCAGCGGCTGGGCCGGCGCGCCGCCCTCGTGAACACCTCGGACATCTCGATGCCGGACGCCGTCGCGCTGATGACCGGAGCGCTGGACCCGGCGGAGGTCGACCGCCGAGCCGCCGCAGGCAGCTCGTAGCACAAACCCAGGAAAGCCGCCCACCCCGGTCCCCGCCGATCCCCCCTGTCCTCAGCGAAAGGGACACGTTCCATGACCCGCTCAGGCACCCCCTCTCCCCTCCGCCGTGCCAGATCCGTCGCCGCGCTCGGTCTGCTCGTCGCCCTGTCCGTCTCCGCCTGCTCCCAGAAGGCGGCGGACGACGCCTCGTCCGGCTCTCCCGCCGAGGTGAAGAAGTTCACCGCGAAGGTACGGGCGGACGTCTCCGCCGCCAGCGCGCGGCAGAGCGCCCACACCAACCCCGTACCGGCCTCCGCTCCGCGGCCGGCCCGGAACAAGAAGATCGTCGTCATCCCCTGTTCCATGTCCGTCGAAGGCTGTGCCAGGCCCGCCCGCGCCACGGTGCAGGCGGCACGGGCCGTCGGCTGGAAGGCGAGGATCGACGACCCGGCAGGCGATGCCACCAAGATGTCCGGCGCCATCAAGCGGGCGGTCTCCAGCCGGGCCGACGGCATCGTGCTGACGGCGATCGACGCCTCCGCCGTGCAGGGCGACGTCAAGGCCGCGCGGAAAGCCGGTCTCGCCGTCGTGTGCAACATGTGCGGAAACACCGGCAACCTCTACCAGGCGGTCATCCCCCCGCTGAAGGAGAACGAGCGCGCGGGATACCTGCTCGGTGAGTTCGCCTACGTCGAGGCTCAGAAGCGGTTCAAGGCCCCGCCCAAGTTCATCGTCCTGACCGACAGCGAGTTCGACACCGTCAAGGCCCGCGTACAGGGCGTCAACAAGTTCATCGCCGACTGCCGGGCCGCCGGAGCGGGCTGTACGACCGTCGCCAAGGGCTCCTACCTGGCCTCGGAGATCAGCACCGTCGCTCCCAGCCGGGTGGTGCAGATGGCGCGCAGCCACCCCGACTACAACGTCCTGTTCGCCGGCTACGACGCCGCGATGAACTTCTTCGCCCGAGGGCTGCAGCAGGCCGGGCTGGGCCAGCCGGACAAGGCGTTCGGCGTCTCCGTGGACGCCGATGTCGCCAACACCCAGATGATCCGTAAGGGCGGCTTCCAGTCCGCCGCCGTCGGCTTCGCCTTCACCCGCGCCGGCTTCGGAAACATCGACAACCTCAACCGGCTCTTCCACGCCCAACACCCCGTCGACCAGGGACTGACCGGCAAGCTGATCGTCAAGGACAACGTGCCCGCCGGGAACGCCTGGGAAGGCGATTTCGACACCGCTCCGCTCTACCGCAAGACCTGGGGCATGCAGTGACCGGCACCACCGCTGCCACCGGCAGCACCGTCCTGGCCGTCCGGGAGCTCTCCAAGACCTTCCCTGGACAGCGGGCTCTTGACCGGGTCGGCCTGGAGCTGCGGGCCGGAGAGGTCCACGCGCTGCTCGGCGAGAACGGCTGCGGCAAGTCGACCTTGATCAAGTGTCTGGCCGGGTTCTACCAGGCCGACGCAGGAGCGGCCATCGAGATCGACGGCCGGCCCCTGGCCGTGCCCCACACCACCACCGCCGCCGCCGAGCACGGGCTGGTCTTCGTCCACCAGGACCTGGGGCTCATCCCCTCCCTGTCCGTCGCGGAGAACTTCGCGGTCTCCCGCCGGTACGGCACCCGCGCGCTGGGACGTATCGACTGGTCCGCGGTCCGGGCGGCCGCGGCCCGCGAACTGACCGCGCTCGGCCACCCGGAGCTGTCCGTCGACACCGCGGTGGGTCGGCTTCCGGTCGCCTCGCAGACCATCGTCGCCATCGCCAGGGCGCTGGCCGGTGCGGAGCGCGGCGCCCGCGTGCTGGTCCTGGACGAGCCCACCGCCGCCCTCCCCGAGGCCGAGGCGGAGCGGCTGTTCGCGGCGGTGCGGCAGGTCACCGCGCAGGGCGTCGCGGTCCTGTACGTCTCCCACAAGCTGGAGGAGATCCTGCGGATCGCCGACCGCGCCACGGTGCTGCGCGACGGTCGGCGGGTCGACACCGTCCAGGTGCCGGGCCTCGGCGTGGAGGATCTCGTCCGGCTGATCGTCGGCCGCGGGGTGGCGTCCGTCCGCCGTGAGCACGCCGTACCGCGCCTGGCCGGTGAACGGCTGCTGGACGTCCAGCACTTGACCGGGCGCAGGCTCCGGGACGTCAGCTTCCAGGTCCGCCGGGGTGAGATCGTCGGCATCGCGGGGATGCTCGGCTCCGGCCGCAGCGAGCTGGCCCGGCTGCTGTTCGGCGCGCAGTCCCCGGCGGGTGGCGAGATCCGCATGCGCGGCACCAGGGTCGCCCTCGGATCACCGCGCGACGCGGTCCGCCAGCGCATCGCGCTGATCCCCGAGGACCGCCGCCGCGAGGGCGGCGTCCTGGAGATGGACGTCGCCAAGAACCTCACCCTGCCCTCGATACGCCGGTTCTGGCGCCGGGCCCGCCTCGCTGCGGCGGCCGAACGCAGCACCGTGAGCCGGCTCATCGACGACTACCACGTCAGCCCGGCGTCCCCCACACGCTCGTTCAAGAACCTCTCCGGTGGCAATCAGCAGAAGGTCGTCATCGCCAAGTGGCTGGACACCAAACCGGACCTGCTCATTTTCGACGAGCCCGTACAGGGCGTCGATGTCGGCGCCCGCGCGGAGATCTTCCGGCTGGTCCACGAAGCCGCGGCCGGCGGCGCCGGTGTCCTGCTGATCTCGTCCGAGACCGACGAGATGCTGCAACTCGCCGACCGGGTGCTGATCCTGCGGGGCGGTCGGCTGATACAGGAAGTGGACCCCGCCACCACCACCGCGCACGAGGTCACCCACCTCATGCACTTCGACGCCGAGCACGACCTCGGGAGCGAACAGGAGCTGCCCCGATGACTTCCTCACTCACCCCGGCCGACCCGGTCAGCGACCCCTCGGCGCCCACACCACGACTCCGTACGGTCCCCCTGCCCGGGGGACGCAGAGAACCCCTGGCCGACTTCCTGCCCCGCGTCACGCTGCCCCTGCTGCTGGTGCTGCTCGTCGTCCTGTTCTCCATGCTCCGGCCCGACACGTTCGCCACCTGGAGCAACGCCAAGACGATCTTGGATCTTCAGGCGGTGCTGACGATCGTCTCCATCGGGCTGCTGCTGCCCCTGATCGTCGGTGAACTCGACCTGTCCGTCGCCGCCAACCTCGGCCTCGGACTCATCCTGGTCACCGGCCTGACCTCGAAGCAGCACCTGCCGCTGGCCGCCGCCATTCCACTCGCCGTACTGGCCTGCACCCTCGTCGGTACCGTCAACGGCCTGCTGATCACCCGGCTTGGGATCAACTCCTTCATCACCACCATCGGCATGAGCACCGTCCTCACCGGTGTCCTGGGCGCCTACACCAATGGCAACGTGTTCTACGACGGCATCCCCTCCGCCCTCACCTCGCTGGGCCAGGGCGACCTGTTCGGCATCCCCTTGCCGATCATCTACGCCGCCGTCCTCGGCATCGTGCTGTGGTACCTGCTGACCTCCACCCCGGTGGGCCGTTTCCTGTACGCCATCGGCGGTTCCCGGGACGCCGCCAGGCTCAGCGGTGTTCCCGTCCGCCGGCTGACCCTGTTCGCCTTCGCCGGCGCCGGTCTGCTGGCCGGCCTGGCCGGGGTGGTGCAGGGCGCGGTACTCGGCAGCGGCAACCCCACGGTCGGGCCCCCGATGCTGCTGCCCGCCTACGCGGCGGTGTTCCTCGGCGCCACCGCCATCCAGCCCGGTCAGTTCAACGTCTGGGGGACCGTTGTCGCCGTCGTCACCCTCCAGGTCGGCACCACCGGCCTGAGCCTGCTCGGCGCGCCCTTCTGGATAGAACCGATCTTCAACGGTGTCGCGCTCATCGCCGCCGTAGCCGTCACCCGCCTGTTGCGCGGAAGCACGCACTGACCACGCCAGCACGCCATGGGAAGGGACACACCATGAACATCGACCTGAGCGGGAAGACCGCGATCGTCACCGGTTCCACCAAGGGAATCGGGTTCGCGACGGCCTTGGGCCTGGCCCGCGCGGGTGCCCGCAGCGTCGTCACCGGACGTGACAAGGGCCGTGTCGAGGAGGCCGCGGGCCGGATCACCGCACAGGTGCCCGGTGGTGTTGTGATAGGGGGCGCCCCCCGCCGAGCCACCCCCCTGGGGGGGGGGGGGCGGGGGGTGTCGGGGTCGGGGTCCCCCAACCACACACACAACCCCCCCCCCCACCCCCCGCCGCGCCCGCGCCACGTCCGGAATGCCCATGCGCTCGGCGAGAGCGAGATAGAGGG
>NZ_JBHYVB010000135.1:14180-16434 GCF_042750115.1 Streptomyces sp. NPDC059455 | reverse complement strand
GTCGCCGCCGACAACACCACCGTCGAGGGGGCGCGGGCCCTGGCCGACCAGGTCCCGGCCACGGACATCCTCATCAACAATCTCGGCATCTTCCAGCCGATGCCCTTCCTGGACATCGACGACGACGAATGGCGCCGCTACTTCGACGTCAACGTGCTCAGTGGCATCCGCCTGTCCCGGTTCTACCTGCCGGGGATGATCGACAATGGCTGGGGACGAGTCGTGTTCGTCTCCAGCGAGTCGGCTCTGCAGATCCCGCCCGAGATGGTGCACTACGGCACCACCAAGACGGCCCAGCTCGCTGTCGCCCGCGGTATGGCGGAGTTGTGCGCCGGCACCGGCGTGACCGTCAACTCGGTGCTGCCCGGCCCCACCAAGTCCGAGGGCGTCACCGACTTCGTGGCCGAGCTCAGCGGGGACGACACCGGCAAGTCGCCCGAGGAACTGGTCGACGAGTTCGTCCGGGAACACCGCCCCACCTCGCTGCTGCGCCGCGCGTCCACCACCGAGGAGATCGCCAACATGATCGTGTACCTCGGCTCCGCGCAGTCCTCGGCCACCACCGGCGCATGCCTGTCCGTGGACGGCGGCACCCGCCGGTCCGTGGTCTGACGGGGAACCCCATGTACGACATCCCCCGTACCCGTCCCGGCCCCCGCCTCGCCCTGCGCCATGCGTCCGGCGACCCCGTGTCCGGCACCTTTCCCGCCCCCGCGGGGACCGGGCCCGGCGAGGTGGCGCTGTGGTGGCTCGGCCAGGCCGGATTCGCCCTGCGCCACCGCGACAGCCTGATCCTGATCGACCCGTATCTGTCCGACACCCTCGCCCACAAGTACCGTGGCACGCTCTTCCCGCACCGGCGGATGCACCCCGCCCCGGTGGCCCCGGACGCCATCCGCGGCGTCACCGCGGTGCTGTGCACCCACGGCCACACCGACCACATGGATCCGGGGACCATCCGCGCCCTGCTCCCGCACAACGACCCCCGCTTCGTGGTGCCGCGCGCCGAACGGACGCGGGCACTGGAGCGCGGCGTCCCCGCCACCCGCCTGACCGGTACCAACGCGGGCGAGCGCATCGAGCTGGACGGCATCACCATCGAGCCGGTCCCCGCCGCCCACGAGCGCCTCGAACAGGACGAGGCCGGAGACCACCGTTTCCTCGGATACGTGCTCACCATCGCCGGGATCCGCATCTACCACTCCGGCGACTGCGTGCCCTACGACGGACAGCGCGAGCTGCTGCGCGACCTGCGCGCCGACCTCGCCCTGCTGCCCGTCAACGGCCGCGACGCCTACCGCACCGACAACGGCGTCCCCGGCAACTTCACCGTCCGGGAGGCGGCCGAGCTGTGCGAGGCGGCCGGGATCCCGCACCTGCTCTGCCACCACTTCGGCCTGTTCGACTTCAACACCGTCGACCCGGACCAGGCCCGCGACGAACTGCGGCGCCGCGCCACGCCACCGTCGTGGACCGTGCCGCGCGTCGGCCACGCCTACGTCCTCACCCCGGGCGACACCACCGCGAAAGAGGGCTCATGAACCCCCACGAACTCCTCGACGAACTGCGCCGCATCCGGGTCGTCCCGGTCGTCACCCTGCCCCACGTGCGGCACGCCGACCCGCTCGGCGAGACGCTGCTGGAGGCGGGACTGCCGGTGGCCGAGGTCACCTTCCGCACCCCGGCGGCCGCGGACGGGATCGCCACCCTGCGGGCCCGCCACCCCGGGCTGCTGGTCGGCGCCGGCACGGTGCTGGACCGCGCGACCGTGGACCGCGCCCGGGACGCGGGGGCCCAGTTCGTGGTGGCGCCCGGATTCAATCCCGACGTCGTGGACTACTGCCATGAGCGGGAGATCCCCGTCGTCCCGGGCGTCAACAGCCCCACCGGCGTCGAGGCGGCGCTGGCCAAGGGCCTGCCGCTGGTGAAGTACTTCCCGGCCGAGGCCGCGGGCGGACTGCGGTTGCTGGACGCCATGGCCGCCCCGTACGGCGGCGAGATGGCGTTCATGCCCACGGGCGGCCTGACCCCCCACAACCTTTCCGACTACCTGAGCCGTCCACAGGTGGCCGCGTGCGGAGGCACCTGGATCGCCACCGCGGCCCTGCTGACCGAGGGCGCGTACGAGGCCATCGGACGCAACGCCCGGCGCGCGGTGGAGATCGCCACCGCGGCCACCCCCTGAACCATCCCCTCGCGGGGGGCGGGGGGGGGGCGCGCGCGGACCAGCCGGGGACACCCCCCCCCGGGGCGC
>NZ_JBHYVB010000135.1:0-14170 GCF_042750115.1 Streptomyces sp. NPDC059455 | reverse complement strand
CCCGGCGGGCCCACCCCCCGCCCGCCCCCCCCCACCCCCCCCCACTCGCGCGCGGCGGCGCCGCGAAACCGACCACCTGCGGAACCGACACCCACAAGGGGAAACATGACCACCACCTACGAACCCGCCCCCGGCACCGCGCTGGAGGGCAAGGTCGCCGTCATCACCGGTGGCGCCTCCGGCATCGGCGAGGCCGTCGGCCGGATCTTCGCGGCCAACCGGGCCAAGGTCCTCCTGGTCGACATCGACGGCAAGCGACTCCAGCAGGTCGTCGGCTCCATCCAGGCCCAGGGCGGCGACTGTGTGGGCATCGAGGCCGATGTCACCGAGGAGGAGCAGGTCCAGGGCTTCTTCCGGACCGCCATGGAGGAGTGGGGCCAGGTCGACCTCCTCGTCAACAGCGCGGGCCGCGACTCGCTCTCACCCCCGGTGACCGAGGTGACGCTGGAGGAGTGGAACAAGACCATCGGCCCCAATCTGACCGCGGTCTTCCTGTGCTGCCGTGAGGCCTTCCGGATCATGGGAAAGCAGCCCACCGGCGGGCGCGTCATCAACATGGGGTCCTCCTCGGCACGGCTGGCCTCCGGACCCGGCCACAGCCCCTACCGCGCGTCAAAGCACGGAATGATGGGGTTCAGCAAGAACATCCTCCTCGAGGGCAAGGACAAGAAGATCGGCGTGACGGTGATCAACCCGTCACACGTCAAGACCCCGATGACCGAGATCATCGACAAGGGCCTGTACGACGGCGACATCCCCGCCTACCTCGACGGCTGGCTGGACGACAAGGAGCTCGCCGAGGGCATCCACGCCAGCTGCATCGACGTCGACAACGTCGCCGAGGTCTCCCTCTACGTGGCCACGCGCACGCCCGACGTCACCATCCCCCAGATCGCGCTCTATCCGACGCACAAGGCACACCGCTACGGCATGGAAGTCTGAGGCAAGCGAGCGATGAAGGCAGCAGTACTGCGATCCGAGGGCGTCCTCACCCTCACCGACATCCCCGCCCCCGCGCCCGTGGGCGACCGCTCCGTCCTCGTCCGCGTCGGCGGTGTGGGCGTCTGCGGCTCGGACGTGCTGAGGTTCGGCCGCGGGAAGGCGTACCACTATCCGCTCGTCCTGGGCCACGAGTTCTCCGCCGTGGTCGAGGAGGCCCCGGAGGGAAGCCGTTTCCGCCCCGGGGACCGTGCCGCGGTCTTCCCCCTCCTGCCCGATCCGGCGGATCCGATGACCCAGATCGGCGAGTACGCCGTCGGCTCCGGCTACGACTACTACGGGTCGCGGCGCGACGGTGCCATGGCCGAGTTCCTCCAGGTGCCCGAGGCCAATCTGGTGTCGGTGGCGCGGGATGTGCCGCTGGTGCACGCCGCCATGGTGGAGCCCGCCGCGGTCGCCCTGCACGCCATGCTGAAGTTCCAGCTGCCCGCCCACGCCACCGCGCTGGTGATCGGGGCGGGGCCGATCGGGGCGCTGGCCGCCCAGTGGCTGCGCATCCTGGGCGCCAGCGAGGTGTACGTGGCCGATGTGGACGAGCGCAAGCGCGCCGTCATGGCCGGTCTCGGCTTCCCGGTGATCGACGCGTCCGCCGGGGACACGGTGGACACGGTCCGGGAGCTGACCGGCGGCCGGGGCGTGGACTGCGCGGTGGAGGCGAGCGGTCTGCCCGCCACCCTCGTCCAGGCCATCACCGCGGCGGCCCCGCTCGGCCAGGTGACGCTCCTGGGCGACATCTCCGGCGACCTGACCCTGCCGCGCGCCCTGGTCTCCTCGATCCTCCGCCGTGAGCTGCGCGTCTACGGCACCTGGAACTCCAAGATCACCCCGGCCGGGCGCAGCGAATGGGACATGGTGGTCCACCACCTGGGCCGCGATCTGAAGGTGGCGCCCCTCATCAGCCACACCCCGAGCCTGGAGGAGGCACCGGCGATGTTCGCCGACATGCTGGAGCGCCGCACCTGGTACAACAAGGTCGTCTTCGCGGTCGCCGACCAGGCCCAGGCCGAGCTCATCCGGCCCGGTGTCGTCGGAGGTGCGTCATGAGGGCCGCCGTACTGCGCCGGCCGGGGGAGCTGGCGGTCGAGGACGTGGCCGAGCCCACCGTCGTCGGCGACGACCTGCTGGTGCGGGTCCGGGCGGCCTCCATATGCGGCACCGACCTGCGCATCTTCAAGCACGGCCACTTCAAGATCCCGGACGGGCAGCGCCGGGTGCTGGGCCACGAGGTGGCGGGGGACGTGGTGGCGACCGGACCGCGGGCGGCCGCGTTCCACCCGGGCACGCGGGTCACCGTCACCCCGAACGTGGGCTGTGGCCGCTGCGACATGTGCCGCCACGGCTACAACAACATGTGCCCGGACTACGAGGCGTTCGGCATCAGCATCGACGGCGGCTTCCAGGAGCTGCTGCGGGTGCCCGGCTTCGCCGTCCAGCGCGGTAACGTCTTCGAGATCCCCGAGGGCGTCTCGTACGCCGAGGCGGCCCTGGTGGAGCCGTTCTCCTGCTGCTACAGCGGGCAGCGCGGGCTCCGGGTCGGCCCCGAGGACGTCGTGGTCATCACCGGGGCCGGTCCCATCGGCGCGTTCCATGTGCTGCTCGGCAAGCTGGCCGGGGCCCGCAAGGTGATCATCTCCAACCGCAGCCGCCCCCGTCTGGACCTCGCCGCCCGGCTCGGCGCCGATGTGTGTGTCGGGGTCCGCGAACAGGATCTGGCCGAGGTGGTGCGCGAGCACACCGGCGGCCGGGGCGCGGACGTGGTCATCACGGCGGTGTCCGACCCCCAGGTGCAGGAGCGGGCGGCCGAACTGCTCGCCCCGCACGGCCGCCTCAACTACTTCGCCGGCCTCGGCGCCGCGCGGACCATCCCGCTCGACACCAACGCCGTGCACTACAAGGGCCTCACCCTGACCGGGACGACCGGCTCCACCAACGGCGACTACGGCCGTTGTCTGCGGCTGGTCGGCGAGCGCCGCGTCGAGCTGTCACCACTGGTCAGTGAGGTGTTCCCACTGGAGAAGATCCACGATGCCTTCGCCTACGCGGCCTCCGGGGCCGGGATGAAGGCCATGGTCGCGTGTCACGGCGACCCCCACGCCACCACATCGCGCCCCGCCTCGGCAGAAGGCAGGTGACATCCATGACCCATCGCTATGTCATGGCCTTCGACGCCGGAACCACCAGCATCCGGGCCATCCTCTTCGACAAGGCGGGCGACATCGCCGCGTGCGCCAGCCAGGAGTTCCCACAGATCTATCCGCAGCCCGGCTGGGTCGAGCACAACCCGCTCGACATCTGGAACACCCAGGTCACCGTCGCCAAGCAGGTGCTGGCCCAGGCCGAGTGCGGCTCCGAGGACATCGCCGCCATCGGTGTCACCAACCAGCGCGAGACGGTGGTGGTCTGGGACCGCGCCACCGGAGAGCCCGTGCACCACGCCATCGTGTGGCAGGACCGCCGCACCGCGGCGCTGTGCGAGGAGCTCAAGGCCCGCGGCCTGGAGGAGTACGTCAAGCGGACCACCGGGCTGATCATCGACGCCTACTTCTCCGCCACCAAGGTGAAGTGGATCCTCGACAACGTCCCCGGCGCACGGCAGCGCGCCGAGCGCGGCGAGCTCGCCTTCGGCACCGTCGACACCTGGCTGATCTGGAACCTCACCGGCGGCGCCGCACATGTCACCGACTACACCAACGCCTCGCGCACCATGCTGTTCGACATCACCCGTCTCGACTGGGACCAGCGGCTGCTCGACGAGCTCGACATCCCCCGCGAGATCCTCCCCGAGGTGCGTCCCACCAGCGAGGTCTACGGCCACACCGATGAGTCGGTGCTGCTCGGCGCCCGAATCCCGGTCGCCTCGGCCGTCGGCGACCAGCAGGGCGCGCTGTTCGGCCAGGCGTGCTTCGAGCCGGGCTCGGTGAAGGCCACGTACGGCACCGGGGCCTCACTGGTCCTCAACACCGGCGACAGCCCCGTCTTCAGCGGCAGCGGCATGCTCACCACCATCGCCTGGGGCGTGGACGGCGGCGTCGAATACGCCCTGGAAGGGCTGATCTTCGTGGCCGCCGCCTCCATCCAGTGGCTGCGCGACGAACTCCAGATCGTCTACGACGCCGAGGACACCGAGCACGCCGCCCTCAACGTCCCCGACACCAACGGCGTCTATGTCGTACCGGCCTTCGTGGGGCTCGCCGCCCCGTACTGGGACCAGTACGCGCGGGGCGCCATCCTCGGCCTGACCCGCGGCGCCAGCCGTAAACACATCATCCGGGCCACGCTGGAGTCCATCGCCTACCAGATCCGTGACGTCATCACCTGCATGGAGTCCGACTCGGGCCTCACCACGCGGGAGATCAAGGTCGACGGCGGGGCCACCGCCAACAACTTCCTCATGCAGTTCCAGGCCGACATCCTCGACGTCCCCGTGCTGCGCCCCACCGTCATCGAGTCCTCGGCCCGTGGCGCGGCCTTCCTCGCCGGGCTCGCCACCGGGTTCTGGAAGGACCGGGACGAGCTGTCCGGCACCTTCCGGCTCGAGCGCCGCTTCGACTGCGCGATGGACCGGGCACGGGCCGACCGGCTCTACGCGGGCTGGCAGAAGGCGGTGGGCTGCGCCCGGGACTGGGAGGAGCACTGACCCGGCCCCCCATCCGGCCCGTACCACCGCACGGCTCCTCGAAGGAGAACTGACATGCCGCGGACGTATCCCGCCGCCGCCCGCCCGACGATGTACTTCATCGGCGTCACCACCACCAAGTCGTCCATCATGAAGGTGTTCCCGGCGTGGGCGCGCGAGCTGAACCTCGACGCCGTCATCGAGGGCATCGACCTCCCGCTGGACGACACCCCCGAGCACTACCGGGAGGTGGTCGATTTCATCAAGCACGACCCCCACTCGCTCGGCGCCCTGGTCACCACCCACAAGCTCAACCTCTACAAGGCCGCCCACGACCTGTTCGACGGCGTCGGCCACGAGACCGAGCTGCTGGACGAGGTCAGCAGCGTCTCCAAGCGCGGCGACCAGCTGTGGGGCCACGCCATGGACCCCGTCACCAGCGGCCTGGCCCTGGAGGCCATCGTGCCGGACGGCTACTGGTCCCGTACCGGGGGCGAGCTGCTGCTGCTCGGCGCGGGCGGCTCCTCCCTCGCCCTCACTCTGTACCTCCACAACCGCGCGGCGGCCGGTGGCGACGTCCCCTCCCGCATCGTGGTCACCAACCGCCGCGAGGCCCGGCTGCGGGAGATGCGCACCGTCCACGAACGCCTCGGCTTCACCATCCCGATCGAATACCACGTGGCCCCCGAGCCGCGCGACAACGACGAACAGCTGCGGACACTCTCCCGCGCCTCCGTCGTGGTCAACGCGACCGGGCTCGGCAAGGACCGGCCCGGCTCCCCGCTCACCGACGCCGCCCAGTTCCCCCCGGACGGCATCGCCTGGGACTTCAACTACCGCGGCGACCTGGTCTTCCTGGACCAGGCACGGGCCCAGCAGACCGCCCGCGGCCTGCGCGTGGTCGACGGCTGGCTGTACTTCATCCACGGCTGGACCCGCGTCATCGCCGAGGTCTTCCACATCGACATCCCCACCCACGGGCCCGCCTTCGAGCGGCTGTCCCGCATCGCCCGCGACGTCACCCAGGAGAACGCATGAACGCCATAGCGCCCCGGCCCGCAGTCGTCACCGACTTCAGCCTCGTCACCGGCCTGTCGCAGACCAAGAAGCCGCTCCAGCGCCGCATGTCCGCCATGGCCGGGATGTACGCCGACCAGCGGGCCGCGGAGCGCCTGGCCGAAGAGGACGTCCTGGTCTACGAGTTCTTCGACATGGGCGTCCCCCAGAGCTCCGGGGAGGTGGCCTACGGCACCAGCATCACCTACCCGGGCAAGGTCGGTGACGAGTACTTCATGACCAAGGGCCACTTCCACTCCGTGCTCGACACCGCCGAGATCTACTACTGCCTGCGCGGCCGGGGCCTGATGATGATGGAGAACCCCGAGGGCGATGTGCAGTGGCAGGAATTCACCCCCGGCCAGGGCGTCTACGTCCCCGGCCGGTACGCCCACCGCTCCATCAACACCTCGCCCGACGAGCCGCTGATCACCTTCTTCGCCTTCCCCGGCCACGCCGGACACGACTACGGCACCATCGAGTCCAAGGGCTTCCGCAAGATCGTGGTGGAGCGCGACGGCGCCCCGGCGGTCGTGGACAACCCGAAGTGGGCGCGGTGACGAACCGGATCGCCGTGACGCCACGCTCGCTGTCCCAGGGCGGCCACCCCGCGCTGGCCGCCCTGGAGGCGGCGGGCTACGATCTGCTGTTCCCCACCCCCGGCCGCCAGCCCACCCGCGAGGAGCAGCTGCGGTTCCTGCCCTCGTGCGTGGGCTATCTCGCCGGGGTCGAGCCGATCACCCGCGAGGTGCTGGCCGCGGCCCCCGGCCTCAGGGTCATCAGCCGCAATGGCGTCGGAGTCGACTCCGTCGACCTGACCGCCGCCGCCGAGCGGGGGGTGGCCGTCGAGACCGCCGCCGGGGCCAACGCGCAGGGCGTCGCCGAACTCGCCATCGCCCTCATGCTCGCCGGGCTGCGCCACATCCCGCCGCAGGACACGGCGCTCAAGGCCGGCCGGTGGCAGCGGATCGAGGGCCGCGAGGTGGCGGGGCGCACCCTCGGGGTCGTGGGGTGCGGGCAGATCGGCCGCAGAGTGGTCCGGCTCGGCCTCGGGCTCGGCATGTCCGTACGCGCCTTCGACGCGTTCCCCGACCCGGAGTTCACCCCCGCCGGGGACTTCTCGTACACCACGATGGACGATCTGCTCGCCCGCGCGGACGCGGTGACCCTGCACTGCCCGCCCGCGGAGCGGCCACTCATCGACAAGGCCGCCATCGCGGCCATGCGGCCCGGCGCCCATCTGGTCAACACGGCCCGCGCGAGCCTGGTCGACGACGGCGCGGTCCTCGACGCCCTCGAGGACGGCCGGCTCATCGGGTACGCCACCGATGTGTACGACCAGGAGCCGCCGGAGCCCGAGGAGCTGCTCCACCACCCGCGAGTGATCACCACACCCCATATCGGGGGGTACACCAGGGAGAGTGTGGAGCGCGCCACCCGCGCGGCCGTGGAGAATCTGCTACGGGTACTTAACACCCCTTCCTGAGACCACGGAGCGATTCATGGCTGTCCCGGCGGATGAGGCCGGCAATGTGCTGCACCTCATCACCAGCAAACTGCCCTACCTACCGGGCGCGCTGCGCCAGATCGGCGAGTATCTGCTGGCCCACCCCCGGCAGGCGCAGTCGATGACCATTTCGCAGCTGGCCTCGGCATGCGGTGTGGCCGAGTCGACGGTGTCCCGGTTCGTCCGCGAGCTGGGCATGGACAGCTATCACTCGCTCCGCCTCAGCCTCGCCGAGGCCACCTTCGCCACCCGGTCGGCCGCCGGCCGGGACGAGGAGTTCGTCTACGAGGGCATCCTCCGCGGCGACGAGCCCCCCGCCATCGTGGGCAAGATCGAGCGCAGCAGCCGTCAGACGCTGGCCCAGACCGCCAAGCAGGTCAGCGGCGACGCCATCAGCCGGGCCGTCGATCTGCTGCACGAAGCGGACGCGGTGGTGTTCTGCTGCATGGGCTCCTCCAGCATCGCCGCGGAGGAGGGGGTCATGCGGTTCACCCGCGCGGGCAAGAAGTGTCTGCTCTACCGCGATCAGAGCGTGCAGGTCATGCTGGCCACCATCCTGACGCCACGGGATGTGCTCATCGGCATCAGCGACTCCGGCAAGTCCACCGCCATCGTGGACGCCATGCGGCTCGCCCGGCAGACCGGGGCCACCTCCATCGGCATCACCTCCGTCCAGGACAGCCCGCTGGCGGAGTTCAGCGATGTGCCGCTGTTCACCTCCAACGTCGCGGGGGAGGGGCTGTACGGGGAGTCCGTCACCTCGAAGTGGGGCCAGCTGCTGCTGATCGACATCCTCTACGCCACCTACGCGGCACGCCACTTCGACGACACCCTCCACCATCTCAAGGAGACCTACGAGGCGGGCATCCGCCACTCCCGTTCCCCGGGAGTCCCGCCGGTGGAGAGCTGACCGGCGGGGCCGGTCACCTGGACACGATGTGCAGGACCGCCGTGCCGTCCTCCCCGGCGGCCATCAGGATCACCACGGAGCCGGGCTGAGCGGCCGGCCGCATGGTGCTCACCCTTCCGCACGAGTTGCTGCTGCCGTGGTCGCGCAGCACGGTGATACACCCCTGGCCGGGGCCGCTCGCCCCGCCCTGGGAGCGGTTGTTGCCCGACTTCACCGTGTACGTGATCTTGTTCGGGCCGATCTCGTTCACGGTCAGCGTCGCCGGACCGGCCGGGCCCTTGAAGCGGACCGTCACCTGCTCGGACACCGCGATCTCGCAGTCGCCGTCCGCGCAGGCGCCGATGTCACGCCCGTCCGCCGCCGACACCGACGGTTTCGCCGAGGCGCCGGGATCGCCGGAGGGGCTGCCCGAGGGCTGTGCGGAACGGGACGCCGACGGGTTCCCACTGTGTGCGGGCGCCCCGTCGGTCGCGTCCGACCCGCCGCAACCGGCCACGGTCAGAGCGGTCAGCACCGCCATCACCGCCGCCATACGGCCTGATCCCGGCTGTTGCGCTCGTGCCCCGCGCGTTCCACGTACCGATGTCATGGTGGTCATCATGACCGGTGTCCCGGCGTGCCCGGGTGCGACATTCCGTCGCGGGGCCGGTCAGGGGGCGAGTTGGCGGCTGATGATGAGCCGCTGGATCTGGTTGGTGCCCTCGAAGATCTGCATGATCTTCGCTTCGCGCATATAGCGCTCCACGGGGAAGTCACGGGTGTAGCCGTAGCCGCCGAAGACCTGGACGGCGTCCGTGGTCACCTTCATGGCGGCGTCGGTCGCCGTCAGCTTGGCGACGCTGGCCTGACGGGTGTACGGGCGCCCGTGGTCCCGGCGGCGGGCCGCGTCCAGATAGGTGGCGCGCGCGGAGTCGACCGCGGCGGCCATGTCGGCCAGCAGGAAGCCGAGCCCCTGGTGGTCGATGATCCTGCGGCCGAGTGCGTTCGTGGGCGTAGGCGACCGCGGCGTCCGCGGCGTCCAGGGCGGCCTGGGCGAGCCCGGTGGCGCAGGCGGCGACGCCCAGCCGGCCGGAGTCCAGGGCTTGGAAGGCGATGTGGAGCCCTTGGCCCTCGCCGCCGATGAGCCGGTCGGTGGGGAGGAGGGCGTCGTCCCAGAAGGCGGAGGTGGTGGGGATGGCGTGCAGACCCATCTTCTCCTCGGGCCGGCCGAAGGTGAGGCCGTCGGTGTGGCCGGGCGCGAAGAAGCAGGAGATGCCGTCGCTGCCGGGGCCGGTGCGGGCGAACAGGGCGTAGAAGTCCGCCTTGCCGCCGTGGGTGATCCACGCCTTGGCGCCGTTGATCCGATAGCCGTCGGGGGCCTTGTCGGCACGGCAGGACAGAGCCGCCGCGTCGGACCCGGCCTGGGGCTCGGACAGGCTGTACCCACCGATGAGCCGGCCGCCGAGGATGTCCTCCGCCCAGCGTTCGCGCTGCTCGGTGGTGCCGAAGGTGAGCAGGGGGAAGGCGGCGAGGGTGTGGACGCTGGTGGCGATGGCGACGGCGGCCCAGCGCGCGGCCAGCTCCTCCAGCACCTGGAGGTAGACCTCGTAGGGCTGGCCGCCCCCGCCGAACTCCTCCGGGTAGGGCAGGCCCAGCAGCCCGGCGTCGCCCAGCAGGCGGAACAGGCCCTCGGGGTAGGTCTCGGCGCGTTCGTGCCCGTCGACGCGGAGGGCGAGCTCCTTGTCGGCGATCTCGCGGACGAGGTCGAGCAGGTCCTCGGCCTCACGGGTGGGAAGCAGACGGTCGACGGGCATGAGGGGCGCCCCTGTGGTGCGGACGGGCGAGGAGAGGTGCCGAGGGCCGGGGTCAGACGGAGACGGCCGCGGGGGCGTCGGCGGTTGCGGCAAGATCGTCCAGAGCCGCGCGGGCCGTGGTGCGGAACTCCTCGACCCGGGCCAGTTTGATGTCCTCGTAGCCGCGGACGGCCTCGACGAGCCGCACCAGATCCTCCACGGCGGTGGCGTTGCCGGGCGTCAGACGGGCCAGGGCGTCGCGGACCAGACGCGGGTACTCCTCGATCAGCGCCCGCTCCTGGCGGCGGACCTCGGCGTATCCGAAGAGGTCCAGCCGGGTGCCGCGCAGCCGCCGCAGGGCGCGGAGGAGCGAGAAGAGAGCGGGTGCGGTGCGGTGGAGCCGGATCTTGCGCTTCATGCCCAGCGCGCGCAGCGCCGGCGGGTGCAGCAGGACGGAGACGGTGGCATCGGCACCGAACTCGTCCGCGACCCTGGCCCGTTCCACGGTGTCCAGATGCAGCCGGGCCACCTCGTACTCGTCCTTGTAGGCCATGAGCCTGTGCAGCCCCTCGGCGTAGGCGACGGCGATGCGCTCGCCCGCCTCGTCACCGGCCCGCCGCCGGGCCAGCGTGGCGACCTGCTCCACCTCGGTGGCGTACCGCTCGGCGTAGGCCCGGTCCTGATAGGCGATCAGGTCGGCGGCGCGCAGGGCAACGGTGTCCTGGAGCGTTCCGGGCCCGGCGGCCGTGGCCGCGATGGTGTGCGCCTCGGGTGTGATCTCCAGGACCGGCCGTTCCGGGGTGGCCAGGGCACGCCGCACGGCCTCGGGGTCGAGGGCGGCGGCGCGCCCCCAGCGGAAGGCGGCGAGGTTCTTCTCCACGGCGGCGCCGAGGCGGATCGCGCCCTCGATGGCGTCTTCCGTCAGCGGTATGCAGCCGTGCTGGAAGGCGGCTCCGACGAGGAGCATATTGGTCGGCAGGTGATCGCCGAACAGGGCTTCGGCCATGCTCTGCGCGTCGAGGTAGAGGTTCTCCCCGGGGCGGGTGGCCGACTCGATGCGCTCCAGGGCGTCGTCCGGGGAGCCGGGCACGACGACCCGGTTGGTCACCATGGCCGCGGTGGGGACGATGGCGGAGTTGACGACGGCGATGGTGTGGCCGGGGCGGGCGATGCGCAGATTGGAGTCGGCGGCGGCCCCGAGCAGATCGAAGCCCATGAGCACGTCCGCGGTCGCACGGGAGGCGCGCACGGCACCGGTGACCGGGGTGGCCGCGATCCGCACGTCGCTGACGACGGGCCCGCCCTTCTGGGCCAGCCCCGTCTGCTCCAGCCCGGCCGCGTAGCGGCCATCGAGATGGGCGGCCCGCTGCAGCATCTGTGAGACGGTCACGACACCGGTGCCGCCGATGCCGGGCATCCGCAGCAGTGTGCTGTCCCCGGCCACCGCCGGGGTGGGCGCGGTCAGGGCCACGGGCGGCTGGGGGACGGCACGGGGCCGCTTGCCCTTCGCCTTGTTGGCCGTCTTCGCCTTCGGCTCGACGAGGAGGAAGGAGGGGCAGTCGCCCTTCAGGCAGCTGAAGTCGGAGTTGCAGGACGCCTGGTGGATCCGGGTCTTGCGGCCGAAGGTGGTGTCCACGGGCTGCACCGACAGACACGTGGACACGTCCCCGCAGTCGCCGCAGCCCTCGCAGACCCGCTCGTTGATGACCACCTTCTCGGCGGGGGTGGGCAGCTGACCGCGCTTGCGCAGCCGGCGCTCCTCCGCGGCGCAGCGGTCGTCATGGATGAGCACGGTCACGCCGTCGGTGGCGGACAGCTCCTTCTCGGCCTCGGGCAGATCGTCGCGGTGGCGCACCGTGGCGATCGGGTCCAGGCGTACGCCGCGGTAGTCGGCCGGCGCCGCGGTGGTCACCACGACCTTCCGTACGCCCTCCAGTGCGAGCCAGCGGGTCAGCGCCGGGACGTCCAGCCGCCCCTCGGGCCGCTGGCCGCCCGTCATCGCGACGGCGTCGTTGTAGAGGAGCTTGTACGTCATGGTCACGCCCGCGGCCACCGCCGCGCGGATGGCGAGGGAGCCGGAGTGGTGGAAGGTGCCGTCACCGAGGTTCTGCACGAAGTGCCGGTCGTCGGTGAACGGGGCCAGGCCGATCCACTGGGCGCCTTCGCCGCCCATCTGGGTCAGCCCGATCTGATGGCCGCGGCCCGCGCCATCGAGGGCGATCATGGCGTGGCAGCCGATGCCCGCGCCGACGAGGGTGTCATCGGCGGTGCGGGTGGAGGTGTTGTGCGGGCATCCGGAGCAGAAGTAGGGCGTGCGCGCCGACACGGTGGGCAGCGCGATCCGGGGCGCGGGCGGCGGCGCCAGCGAGGCCAGCCGGGCGGTCGCGGTGCGCGGCAGCCGGTCCGGGCCGATGCGCCGGGCCAGGGCCTTGGCCACGTCCTCGGCCCCGAGGGTGCCCCGGGCGGTGAGCAGCGGCCGGCCGTTCTCGCCGTGGCGGCCGACCACCACGGGCGCGTCGGCGCCGCCGTACAGGGCGGCCTTGAGGTGCCCTTCGAGGAAGGGCACCTTGTCCTCGACGACCAGGACCTGGTCCAGATCGCCGGTCATGGCCACCAGGTCTTCGTCGCAGAGGGGGAACGGCATCGCCAGCCGGATCAGCCGCACACCGAGGGCCTCCATGTCCGCCTCGCCGATGCCGAGGTCGGCCAGGGCGCGCCGCACCACGGCGTACGAGGTGCCGGAGGCCACCACGCCCAAGGTGGCGTTCGCGGCACTGAAGGTGATGCGGTTCAGCCCGGTCTCGCGGGCGTAGGCGCGCGCCAGGTCCAGCCGGCGGGTGAGCATGTCGTGCTCGGCGTCCAGGGACGCGGGGCCGACGAGGGTGGGCGGCGCGCCGCGCGGGGCGGCGGGCGGGGCGGGGATGTCGGGCCGGAGGGAGTCCAGGTCGACGACGGCCGAGGCGTCCGCGATATCCGCGACGATCTTCAGTCCGGCCCAGAGGCCGGTGGCGCGGGACAGGGCCACGGCGTGCAGTCCGAACTCGAGGATCTCGGGTACGGACCCGGGCGCGAGCAGGGGCATGGCCAGGCTCTGGCACATCGGCTCGCAGGAGCTGGGCACGGTCGAGGACTTGCTGCCGGGGTCGTCGCCGATCCAGGCCACCGCGCCGCCCAGTGCCGCCGTACCGGCCACCGTCCCGTGCCGCATCGCGTCGGCCGCGCGGTCAAGACCGGGGTTCTTGCCGTACCAGAACCCGGTCACCGCCTCGTGGCGGCGCCCGGGGACCTGCCCCAGCAGCTGCGTCCCGGCCACGGCGGTGGCGGCCAGCTCCTCGTTGAGCCCCGGCCGGAACACCACACCGGCGGGGTCGAGGAAGCGGCGTGCCCGGTCCAGCTCCAGATCGACCCCGCCCAGCGGTGAGCCCGGATAGCCGGAGACGAACGCGCGGGTGTCCAAACCGCGCGCCTCGTCCAGCCGGCGCTGTTCGAGGGTGAGCCGGACCAGGGCCTGGATGCCGGAGATCAGCACCCGGCCGCTGTGGGCCGTATAGGGGTCATCGAGCGAAACCGCGGCGGGGTCGGTGCTCATGTGAGCCTCCTCGGCGTAACTGGGGTCCGGCCCAAGGACAGCAACATCACCCAGAGGAGCACAAGTAACTTGCGGCCGATCCAGGTGAAGACGCAAACTGCCGGGGAAATTCGCGAGATCGACTAAAAGAGTTTGCGCGCGCTGTGAGGGTTGCGCGGGTGCGCGCGGCGCGGAGCGGAGGGCCGATGCCCGAGTTCGACGATGTGGACCGGCAGTTGCTGCGCATGCTGCGGGAGGACGGGCGGCGCACCTTCTCCGAGATGGCACCCGAGGTGGGATTGTCGGTGGCCGCGGTCAAGCGCCGGGTGGACCGGCTCAAGGACACCGGGGTGATCAAGGGCTTCACGGTGCAGATCGACCACACCAAGCTGGGCTGGGGCATCGAGGCTTTCGTGGAGCTGTCCTACACCGGTACGACACCGGTCGGGGAGATCGTCCGCACCTGCTACACGGTTCCCGAGGTGCAGGCCGTCTTCACCATCGCCGGCGACCCCGACGCCCTGGTACACGTCCGGGTGCGGGACATCGAGCATCTGCAGCAGGTCATCGACGGTCTGCGGCGCGTCGGCCTGGTCACCGGCACCAAGACGCTGATGGTGCTGGGCTCGTGGACACGCCACGCCTGACCTGGGGGTGCACCTACGGGGTGTCCGGCGGACCACGCGGCGGAGCCGCATATCGACGCTTTCCCCTCCCCGCCCCTTCCCGCGGCATCGATATG
>NZ_JBHYVB010000134.1:10951-32360 GCF_042750115.1 Streptomyces sp. NPDC059455 | reverse complement strand
GCCCGGGAGCGCTCGATCCGCTCCCGGGCCGCTTCGCCGCCGATCACCGTGTTCGACGCGGCCCGGCCGGGCGGGCCGGTGACCAGAGAGAGGCGACATGGCAGCGGAGAACGGTACGCCCGGCGCCGGGCGGCGACTGGCGGTGCTCGGAGCGGGGGTGATGGGCTCGGGCATCGCCGCGCTGGCGGTCGGGCACGGGATCGCGGTGTCGCTGATCGACCCGGACCGGCGACGGCTGGACGAGGCCCCGGCGAAGATCGACCACCAGGTACGGATGGCGCGGCTGATGGGCGCGCTGCCCGAGGAGGCCGTCCCCGGCGCTCTCGTCACCGGCCCGTCGCTCGCCGACCTGCCGGCGGCCGACGACACGGCCCCCACCGCGGTGATGGAGGCGGTCACCGAGGACCCCGACGCCAAGGCGAAGGTCCTCGCGGATGTGTCCGCGCTGGTCCCGCCGGGCACCCCGATCATCTCCAACACGTCGTCGATTCCCATCGACGAGCTGACCCTGGCGACGGCACGGGCGGTCGATCTGATCGGCACCCACTTCATGAATCCGCCCTACCTGATCCGGACGGTCGAGGTCATCCGGGGCACCCACACCGGCGAGGCGACCCTGGACGCGTTGCGGGCGCTGCTCACCGCGCTGCGCCGGCAGCCGATCGTGGTCGACGACGCACCGGGGTTCGTCACCAGCCGGATCCTGCACCCCATGATCAACGATGCGGTCCGCGTGGTGGCGGCGGGTACCGCGAGCGCCGAATCGGTCGACCGGCTCATGCAGGGCTGCCTGGGGCACCCGACGGGCCCGCTGCGCACCGCCGACCTCATCGGTCTTGACAACCTGGTCGACTCGCTGTGGGTGCTGCACAGCCGGACCGGTGACGAAGGGTGCCGTCCCTGCGATTTGCTGCTGGAGCTGGTGCGAGCCGGCCACCTCGGCCGCAAGAGCGGGCGCGGCTTCTACGAGTACGAGGGAGAACAGGCATGACCACGTCATCCGATCAGCCGGTGCCGGAATCCAGCACCGTCCAGACGGAAATGCTGGGGTTCCTGGCGAAGCGTACGGGGACGACCTGGGCGACCGACAAGGACGTCTTCGGCTCCGGCGGACTGTCCTCGCTCTTCGCCATGGAGCTGGTGGTGCATCTGGAGAAGTCGTACGGCATCGCCATCCGCGGCGCCGACCTGCGGATGGAGAACTTCCGCACCGTGCGGCGGATGGCCGCGCTGGTCGAACGGCTCCGGCGGCCCGCCCCCGGCGGCTCCGGTGCGTGAACCCGTCGCCGCGGCGGCCTCGGCGGTCACCGAACTGGTCGGCGACCGGGCGTCCGACTGGGACCGGGCGGGCCGGCTGCCCGAGGACCTGGTGCGGAAACTCGGCGCCGCCGGGCAGCTCTCGGCCCAGATCCCGGCGAGGTACGGCGGACCGGGGTGGAGCAGCGCGGACAACGGCGAGTTCACCGCCCATGTCGGCAGTCTGTGCGGCTCGCTGCGGAGCGTCATGACCTCTCAGGGCATGGCCGCGTGGACCGTGGAACGGCTCGGTGACCCGGCGCAGGCGGCGGAGCTGCTGCCGCGGCTCGCCTCGGGCGAGACGGCGGCCGTGGCCTTCAGCGAACCCCAGGCGGGCAGCGACCTGTCGGCCATCGAGACCACCGTCACCGTCGACGGGGACACCCTGCTGCTCAGCGGCCACAAGAAGTGGGTGACCGCCGCCGACCACGCCGATCTCATCCTGGTCGTCGCCCGGATGGACGAGGGAGGCGCCGTGGTGGTCGTGGACCGCACCGCCCCCGGGGTGCGGGTGCGGCGGGTGGCCGATCCGCTGGGCTGCCGGGCGGCCGGGCACGCGGAAGTCCGGCTGGACGACGTGCGGTTGCCGCTCAGCAGGCTGCTCGGCGGCGGTCGGCAGCCGCTGTCCCTGCTCGTGACGACCGCCCTGGCCTACGGCCGGATCTCCGTCGCCTGGGGCTGTGTCGGAATCCTGCGGGCCTGTGTGGCGGCGGCCGTCGAGCACGCCGGATCCCGGCACCAGTTCGGCCGGCCGCTGGGGCAGCACCAGCTCGTCGCCCGGCACCTGGCCGACCTGTGGACCGCCGAGCAGCTCTCCACCCGGGCCTGTGAGCACGCCAGCCGCTGCTGGGACGACAACGACGCCGACCTGGTCCCCGCCATCGTGCTGGCGAAGTACGTCAGTGCCACGCACGCGGCCAAGGGCGCGGCCGCCGCGGTCCAAGTGCTCGCGTCGGCCGGGGCGCAGGACGGTCATGTCGTCGCGCGGGCGTACCGCGATGCCAAGCTCATGGAAATCATCGAGGGCAGCAACGAGGTGTGCCAGCTGATCCTGGCCGACCACGCGCTCACAAGGAGCCGAATATGAGCGACAGCAGCGCCCCGCTCCCGCCCGCGACCGTGAAGTGCCTGGTCTGGGACCTCGACAACACGCTCTGGCACGGCACGTTGCTGGAGGACGAGACCGTCGTGCTGCCCGAGGCGATCCGGGAGGTGATCGTCGGCCTGGACGCACGGGGCATACTCCAGTCGGTGTCCAGCCGCAACGACCACGACCTCGCCTGGGCACAGCTGGAGGCGCTCCGCGTCGCCGACTACTTCGTCGTGCCGGAGATCGGCTGGGGGCGCAAGTCGGAGGCGGTACGCCGGATCACCGAGCGGTTGAACTTCGCTCCGTCCACCATCGCCTTCATCGACGACCAACCGGCCGAGCGGGCCGAGGTCGCCTACCATCTGCCGGACGTGCGCTGCTACCCGGCGGAGGACGCCGCGACACTGCTCGACCTGCCCGAGTTCAGCCCGAGGTCGGTGACCGTCGACTCGCGTCGGCGCCGGACGATGTACCAGGCCGGCTTCCGGCGCACGGCCGAGCAGGAGCGGTTCACCGGCCCGCACGAGGACTTCCTCCGCTCGCTGGACATGGTGATGCGCATCGAACGGGCCACCGAGGACGAGCTGTCGCGGGTCGAGGAACTGACCCTGCGCACCAGCCAGATGAACGCGACCGGGGTGCACTACCCGGACGAGGCGCTGCGCGCGCTTCTCGCCCACCCCAGCCATGAGGTCCTGGTCACGACGCTCACCGACCGCTTCGGATCGCATGGTGCCGTGGGTGTGCTGCTGCTCGAGAAGCACAAGGAGGCATGGCACCTCAGGCTGCTCGCCACCTCGTGCCGGGTGGTGGCGTTCGGGGCCGGGACGATGATCCTCAGCTGGCTGGTCGACCAGGCGGGCCGGGCCGGTGTCCACCTGCTGGCGGACTTCCGCCCCACCGACCGCAACCGGATGATGGAGATCGCCTACCGGTTCGCCGGTTTCGACGAGCAGCCCTGCGGCTGCCGGGGGCCGGTCGCCGGGAGTTCCGGCGAGGACGTCCAGCTGCTGCACCTCGTGCCCGAGCGACGGGCCGCCCCCACGATGGCCCGGCTCGTCGCTCCGGACCTCACCGACCGCCGGGCACCGGTCACCTCCGGCGGACCAGAGTGATGCCGTCGGCCATCGGGAGCATGCTCACGTCGACCCGCTGGTCGTCCCGGATCATGGCATTGAGCTCACGAACACCGGCGGTGTCCGCGTCATCGGCGAGGGAGTCGATGACCCGGCCGGAGAAGAGCGTGTTGTCCACCACCACCAACCCGCCCGGCCGCACGAGCCGCAACGCCAGCTCGTAGTACCGCGGATAATTCGCCTTGTCGGCATCGATGAAAACGAGACCGAAACTGCCGGAGAAACCGCCGTCGAGCATCTTCTGGAGAGTTTCGGTCGCCGGACCGATACGAACCTCGATCCGCTCGGAAATTCCCGCTCGCCGCCAATAATCGGCACCGATCTCCGACCACCGATCGGTTATGTCACAGGTGATCAGTCTCCCGTGGTGCGGAAGAGCGCGAGCCATGCACAGGGTGCTGTAGCCGGTAAAGGTGCCGATCTCCAGCACATCCGCGACTCCGGTCGCCGCGACCAGAAACGCGAGGAACTGCCCCTCTTCGGCCATGACCTGCATCGTTTCCCCACCGGGCAGCTCCGCGGTCATCCGGCGCAGATCGCGCAGAATCTCATCTTCCCTCAGCGAGAAGTCCCTCAGATATGCGAGAAGTTCCGATCCGGCCGCAATTTGATTCGCCATATCGAAAATGGTAGGTGAGATTTCACAGGGACTCAATATCGCGGTCGTGGTCATGGCCCGGAAGACGTTGTGTCAGGACGTGCGCGCGTGCGTTCAGTTCCTCCGTGGACACGACGCACAGACCGACGAGCACGTCCTCCAGGGCGGCCAGCCAGAGCCGGTAGTAGTGATACGGCCCGTCCTGCGTCGGAGCGGTCTCCCGGGCCGCGATCCGGGCGATCAGCGCGGCCTGGAACCGCGGCCAGGTGAACGCGCCCGCCTCGTACAGGGTGACGGCCATGGCGAAGGCGCGGCCCTCCCAGGGCTCGGCGAACACCAACTCGCCGTTGGCGCGCGGCGGTGCGGCCGGGCCCTCGATGTCCAGCGGCGCGGTCATGGCGCCGCCACCTTGGCCACGCCGACCATCGCGTCCCGGGTCACCAGCGGCACGAGTTGTTCCTCGGACAGGTGCTCGGTACCTGCCGGACGCTCGGGGAGGACGAACCAGCGCACCTCACTCGTGGAATCGTGGACGGTGATCCGCACGTCGTCGTCGAGTTCGAGTCCCATCTCGGACAGCACCGTGCGGGGCTCCTTCACCACCCGTGCGCGGTAGGCAGGGTCCTTGTACCAGCTCGGCGGCAAGCCGAGCACCGGCCACGGGTAGCACGAGCACAGGGTGCACACCACCACGTTGTGGGTGGTCGCGGTGTTCTCCACAACAACGATGTGCTCGGCCTGCGCCCCTGAGTAGCCAAGCTCCTTGATGGCCGCCGTGCCATCGTCGAGCAGCCGCCGCCGGTAACCCGGGTCGGTCCAGGCCCTGGCGACGACCTTGGCGCCGTTGAGCGGGCCCACGTTGGTCTCGTAGGTGGTGATCACCCCGTCCAGCACCTTGGGGTCGATCAGGCCCCGTTCGGTGAGCAGTTGCTCGAGCGCCTCGGTACGCAGGGCCGCGGGAAGGGTCTCGCCCGCCCCGCCATCGGTGGCTGTCATGAGGTGGTCTCCAGGTAGCTCTCGAACAGCTCGACGGTGAGCGCGAAGGGTTCGGCGTCGGCGCCCCACAGCTCGCGTGAGGCGAATCGCACCGAGTAGACGTGCTGCGGATGCTCGCCCTGGAAGTGGGCGTTGGTGTCCGGCAGTACGAAAGCGGGCTGCACGATCTCGACGATCCCGGTGTGTCCCCGTACATAGCCCGGCAGCCGGGTGTGTCCGGGCACCGGCATGGCCTTGGCCCGTACGCGCTCGCCGACCGCGAAGGCGGGCGCGGTGGCCACGGAACGCAGCGAGCCCTCGGCGGTCGGCGCGTAGTCGGGTACCGCGGGCTCGGGGATCGGCGGCTCCGCCACGTGTTCGCCCCGTAGGTTGCGGGCACGGGCGTCGATGGCACCCGGCGCCAGGATGGCGCTGTCGGTGAGCATCAGCTCCGCGCCGTTGAGCCATCGCCCGTAGTAGCCGTCGTTCAGGTAGGCGGCTCGGTCCAGACGCTCGAGCGCGTGCCGGAAGGCGTCCAGGTTGACCCCGCCGTACGCGATGCGGCCGGAGAGACTCGCCAGCGCGAACGCCCGGCCCTGCCAGGGCTCCTCGAAGACCGGCTCATCACGCCTCGGCGGATGAACGGGACCCCATCCCGGGGTACCGCCCATATCGGCGATCCCCTCCATGGCACCACTCCCCAAACGCGAACATAATGGACTAGATGGCTCGAATCGTATATGCCAGGTGTCATCCGTGCCGCGTTCCGTACGCTGGCGGCATGCGCATGCGCCCCACTTTGAGCTGGACCCCTGCCGAGGACCTGCCGCCGGGCAGCACGGATCCGGAACCGGTCGCCGACGCGCTGAGCACCGGCGGTGTACTGGTGCTGAGCGGTGCGGGCATCTCCACGGAGTCGGGCATCCCCGACTACCGGGGCGTGGGCGGGAGCCTGAGCCGGCACACCCCGATGACCTACCAGGACTTCACGGCCGACGCCTGGGCCCGGCGCCGGTACTGGGCCCGCAGCCACCTCGGCTGGCGCACCTTCGGCCGCGCCCGTCCCAACGCCGGGCACCGGGCCGTGGCCGCGTTCGCGCGGCACGGCCTGCTCTCGGGCGTGATCACCCAGAACGTCGACGGCCTGCACCAGGCGGCCGGCAGCGAGGGCGTCGTGGAACTCCACGGAAGCCTGGACCGGGTCGTCTGCCTCTCCTGCGGCACCTTCAGCCCGCGCCGCGAACTCGCCCGGCGGCTGGAGGAGGCCAACGCGGGCTTCGAGCCGGTGGCCGCCGGAATCAACCCGGACGGCGACGCCGACCTCACCGACGAACAGGTCGGGGACTTCCGCGTGGTGCCCTGCACGGTCTGCGGCGGCATCCTCAAACCCGATGTGGTGTTCTTCGGCGAAGCCGTTCCGCCGAAGCGCGTCGAGCACTGCCGCGAGCTGGTCCGCGAGGCGGCCTCGCTGCTGGTCCTGGGCTCCTCACTGACGGTGATGTCCGGACTCCGGTTCGTCCGCCAGGCGGCCCGGGACGGAAAGCCGGTGCTGATCGTCAACCTGGACCCGACCCGGGGCGACCAGCACGCCATCACCCGGGTCGCACTCCCCCTGGGAACAACCCTCACCGCCGTGGCCGGCCGGCTGGGCATCCCCGGTCAGTAGGATGTGGCGGACACCCACCCGCCCCTACCGCCTGACCACGATCTCCCGTTTGAGGATTTTGCCGGTCGCCCCCTTGGGGAGCCCGTCGGTGATCGTGACGATCCGCGGGTACTTGTACGCGGCAACCCGCTGTTTGACGTAGTCGCGTATCTGATCGGCGGTGGTCTGTGCACCATCCCGGAGCGTTACCACGGCGGCCACCTCCTCCCCGTGGGTCTTGTGCGGCACGCCGACGACAGCGGCCTCGGCGACGGCGGGGTGTTCGTAGAGCACCTCCTCGATCTCGCGCGGATAGACGTTGTACCCACCGCGGATGATGAGGTCCTTCTTCCGGTCGACGATGAAGTAGTAGCCGTCCTCGTCGACACGGGCGAGGTCGCCGCTGTGGAACCACCCGTCCCGGATGGCCTCCGCGGTCGCGCCCGGACGGTTCCAGTACCCCCTCATCACGTTTTCGCCGCGGATCGCGATCTCACCGACCTCGCCCGGCCCGGCCGTGGTGCCATCGTCCGCGACGAGCATGAACTCGACCCCGCGGATGGGGAGACCGATCGAACCGGCCTTGGTCGGCCGGTCCGGAGGGTTGAACGAGGCGACCGGCGAGGTCTCCGAGAGGCCATAGCCCTCCAGCACGGTGGCGCCGAATTCCCGTTCGAAGCCATGCAGCACTTCGACCGGCAACGCGGCACCCCCGGAGACGGCCAGGCGCATCCGCGAGAGGTCGTAGCCGTCGGGGATCGCGGTGTGCAGCAGGGCCGTGTACATCGTGGGGACACCCAGGAAGACGGTGACCCCGTCCCGGTCCATGATTTCCAGCGCCTTGGCGGGCTCGAACCGCGGCAGCAGGGTCAGCGTGGCGCCGGCGGCGACGGCGGTGTTGAGAGCGCAGGTCTGTCCGAAGGCGTGGAACATGGGCAGGCCGCCGAACAGTACGTCGTCCGGCCCGATGTGGAGCACCGTCTCGACCGTGGTGGCCGTGTTGGTCATCAGGTTGCGGTGGGTCAGCTCGGCGCCCTTCGGGGTTCCCGTGGTGCCCGAGGTGTACAGGATCACGGCGGTGTCGTTCTCACCCCGATCGACGATCCCGGGCATCGGTGCGGTGGCCCGCACGAGATCGTCGAATGCCGCGGGGTCGATGACCAGGCACTCGGCGCCGACCTCTGCCGCGGCCATCATGACCTCGGCCGCGCACAGTGGGAACGTCACCACGGTGCGGGACCCGGAATCCCGGAGCAGGTACGCGATTTCGCGGGCCTTCAGCAGCGGGTTCATCGGCACCACTACGCCGCCCGCGCGGAGGATGCCGTAGTACACGACGGGGAAAGGGATGACGTTGGGCATGACCAGCGCGACGCGATCGCCCGGTCGCATGCCCCTGGCGCGCAACAGCGTGGCGAACTGGGCACCGGCGTCGTTCAGTTGGGCATAGGTGAGGGCGGTCTCGCCCTGGCGGATGGCGGCTCGTCGCCCGTCGGCCCAGGCGGATTCCGCCAGGAGTACGGCGAGGTTGTTCATATGGTTCCCCTCCCCGCCGCCACTGCCGGGGCGGTCGGTGATGTGAACGCCGGGTGGCGAGCTCTCACGGTGGTGCAACGTTAGGTCGCGCCGCACCGCACTGCTTGACCTGGCGTGACGGGTGACTTACCAATTGGGGACAACCCCTGGAGTGCGCCCATGAAGCCCCTCGTCCGCAACGCGGCGCTGAACAGCTACGTCGAGCTCAGCCGGTCGCTCGGCATCGACCCCCGGGACCTGATGAAGCGGGTGGGTCTGGACCCGGTCGGCCTCGCGGTCCAGGACAGATGGATCTCCGGGGTGGCCGTGACCCAGCTGTTCGAGCTCTCGGCGGCGGCCTCGCACCGCGAGGACTTCGGCCTGCTCCTGGCCGAGCGCCGCCGCCTCTCCAACCTCGGCCCCATCAGCCTGGTCATACGCGAGGAGCCGGATGTCCGGAGCGCGCTCGAGCTTCTCGTCCGCCACGAGTACACATACAACGAGATGCTCCACAGCCGGCTCTCCGAGGCGAGTGGCCTGGCCACCCTCAAAGTGGCGCTGGAGCCGGGTGGTGAGGCCAGGCCGGCCCGCCAGGCCATGGAGCTGGCCGTGGGGGTGTTCCACCAGGTCCTCCGCGGTTTCCTCGGCGCTCGGTGGCAGCCGGTGTCCGTGTGTTTCACCCACGGCGCGCCGGCGGACACCGGGACACATCGGCGCACCTTCGGCCCGGTGGTGGAATTCGACCGGGAATTCAACGGGATCGTCTTCTACGCCAGTGATCTCAACGTTCCCAACCCCATGTCGGATCCGCTGCTCCACACCTACGCGCGGCAGTATTTCGACTCCATCGCGGTCTCGAGGGACACGACCGTACCGGACCGCGTGCGCGAGCTGATCGAAGTTCTGCTGCCGACCGGGCGCTGTTCGATCGAGCAGGTCGCCTCCAGCCTCGGCGTCGACCGGAGAACCGTCCACCGGCACCTGTCGGCCTCGGGCGAGTCGTTCTCCTCCCTCCTGAACGCGACGCGCACTCAGCTCGCGGAGCAGCTCGTGGCGAACCAGCGCCGCTCGTTGACCGAGATCTCCGGGCTGCTGGGGTTCGCCGCGCCGAGCGCCTTCTCACGGTGGTTCGGCCAGCGGTTCGGTTGCAGCCCCAGGGAGTGGCGCAACCGGCGAACGAGGCAGCGGCACTCGGGCGAGGAGTGACCACCAGGCGACGCCGGTCCGGGACGCCGGTCCGGGACGCCGGTCCCCAAGTGATAAGTCGGATGTCACCGACGGTAAAGCGGGTGGCGTAACCGGCCCTTAACGTTGCCTTACCGCAACGGACACCGCAGGCCTCACCAGGGCGAGCGGAGACCCCGTCCGCGGCCGCATGCTCCCCGCCGGGACCCCGCTGATCGTATCCGGGCCCCTGGCGAACCCGGGAATCCCATCCGCAATCCCGCTTCGATCCCCGCCGTCCTGCTCAGCTCTCGCATCGCGGGCAGTGACGCATATGGCGCGGCGGGTGAAGACCATCCGACAAAGGAGATGGACCGTGCACTTCTTCGATGACTCCCTGTACCCGGAGAACCAGGAGAAGCTGGTCATCCAGGCCGCGCCCTACGGGCCGGAGTGGCTGCCCGGCGATGCCGACGACCTCCCGCTCACGATGGACGAGCACGTCCAGGCGGCGATCGACTGCTACCAGGCCGGCGCCACCGTGCTGCACATTCACGTACGCGAGCTGGACGGCCGCGGCTCCAAGCGCATGTCCATGTTCAACGAGCTGATGGCCCGGCTGCGCGAGGCCGTGCCGGACATGGTCCTGCAGATCGGCGGGTCGATCTCCTTCGCCCCCGAGGACGAGGGCTCCGACGCGAAGTGGCTCAGCTACGACACCCGCCACATGCTGGCCGACATCACCCCCAGGCCGGACCAGGTGACGATCGCGATCAACACCAACCAGATGAACATCGTCGAGCTCTTCGACGACGAGGACATCGAGGGCACCTCGATCGCCAAGCAGTCGTACTACCAGGCCTACCGGGACATGGTGGTCGAGGCCGGTCCGGAGTTCTACCTCGAGCACCTCGAGCGGCTCCGCGACAACGGCATTCAGCCGCATTTCCAGCTCGCCAACATGGCACAGCTGGAGACCGTGGAACGGCTGATCCGCAAGGGGGTGTACAACGGCCCGCTGGTGCTCAACTACGTCGCGATCGGCGGCGGGTTCGCCGGCCGGCACCCGGCCGACCTGGTCGAGTTCATCCGCCGCGTCCCGGACGGGGCGGTGCTCACGATCGAGGCCTCCATGCGCGCGGTGGCGCCGATGAACGCGATCGGCATCGCCCTGGGCACCCATGTGCGGGTGGGCAACGAGGACAACCTGTGGCGGCACAAGGGCGAGCGGATCTCCTCGGTGGAGCAGGTCGAGCAGATGGTCCGGATCGCCCAGGCGCTCGGTCGTGAGATCGCCACCGGGCAGGAGGCGAAGAAGATCTACAAGCTCGGCGAATGGTACGGGGACACCGACGAGACCCTGGCTCGGCTCGGCATGGTGCCCAACCGCCGCCCCGGCCGGCGCGGCTCCATGCTGCGCGACGTCGAGAACTGACCCCACCACACCACGAGAACACGAGCAACGGAGCAATTCATGGCACACGCCACTCGCTTCCACGAAACCGGGGGCCCCGAGGTACTCCGGTGGGAGGCCATGGCCGTCGGCGACCCAGGTCCTGGTGAGGTACGCGTCCGGCATGTCGCCGTCGGACTCAACTTCGCCGACACCTACTTCCGTACCGGGCTGTATCCCGCGCCGCTCCCCGCGGGGCTCGGTGTCGAGGGTTCCGGGGTGGTCGAGGCCGTGGGCGAGGGCGTGGCGCATATCGCCGAGGGTGACCGCGTGACGTACACCGGCAGCCCGCTGGGCGCCTACAGCACGGAGCGGGTCATGCCCGCCGACTCGCTGATCAAGCTGCCGGACGGGATCGACTGCGAGACCGCCGCGGCGATGACCATGCGCGGCCTCACCTCGGCCTATCTGCTGCGCAGGATCCACCCGCTCGAGTCCGGGGACACCGTACTGCTCCACGCGGCGGCCGGCGGTGTCGGGCTGATCTTCTCCCAGTGGGCGAAGCTGCTCGGGATCACCGTGATCGGCACGGTCTCCAGCGAGGAGAAGGCCGAGATCGCCCGCGCCCACGGCTGCGACCACATCATCCACTACCGCCGCGAGAACGTGGCCGAGCGGGTGCGTGAACTGACCGACGGCCAGGGTGTCCCGGTGGTCTTCGACAGCGTCGGCAAGGACACGGTCGCCGGGTCCATGGCGTCGCTGCGGCGCCGCGGTCTGCTGGTGTGCTTCGGCACGGCCTCCGGGGTGCCGCCTCTCGACGCCATGCAACTGGCCATCCACGGCTCGCTGTTCGTGACCCGGCCCGCGCTGGCCGACTACATCGCCGACCCCGCGGAGCGGAACGCCCTGGCGGGTGAGCTGTTCGGACATGTCGGGTCCGGACGCATCAAGATCCAGATCAATCAGCGCTACGCCCTGCCGGACGCGGCACACGCACACCGCGAGCTGGAGGCGGGACGGACGACGGGGTCGTCCGTCTTCGTCCTCTGAACACTCCGCGCCGCACACATCAGAGCACGTCAGCCCGCACATCAACCAAGGAGTGAGCACATGCCCCGCACCGTCCCCCCGAAGGAAGCCACGCCCGCCCTGGTGCGTCCGGGTGTCCTCCGCACCTCGATCAAGGTTGAGCCCCTCACCCGCACCATCGGGGCCGAGCTCTCCGGTGTGAACCTCGGCGACGCCTCGCGCGACGACGACCTGTTCTCCCAGATCAGGCAGGAGCTGCTGCGGTACAAGGTCCTCTTCCTGCGGGACCAGGACATCACCCGCGCCGAGCACGTCGCCTTCGCCGCGCGCTTCGGCGCGTTGGAGGACCACCCGGTGGCCGGCAGCGACCCGGACCACCCGGGGCTGGTCCGTATCTACAAGGACCTGGACAGCAAGCCGGAGCACTACGAGAACGCGCTCCACTGTGACGGGACCTGGCGCGAGTGCCCGTCCATGGGGGCCGTCCTGCGCTGCGTGGAAACGCCGGAGGTCGGCGGTGACACGATCTGGGTCAACATGGCCGAGGCCCACCGCAGGCTGCCCGAGCACATCAAGGCGCAGATCGCGGAACTGCGGGCACGGCACAGCATCGAGGCGACCTTCGGCGCCGTCATGCCGACGGAGCAGCGCCTCCAGCTGAAGGCGCGGTACCCGGACGCCGAACACCCGGTGGTGCGCATCCACCCGGAGACCGGTGAGCAGATCCTCTTCGTCAACAGCTTCACGACCCACTTCGTCAACTACCACACGCCCGGGAACGTGCGCTTCGGCCAGGACTACGCGCCCGGGGCGAGCCATCTCCTGAACTACCTGATCAGCCAGGCGGCCGTCCCCGAGTACCAGGTGCGCTGGCGCTGGCAGAAGAACAGCGTCGCCATCTGGGACAACCGCTCCACCCAGCACTACGCCGTCCAGGACTACTGGCCCGGCGTCCGCAAGATGGAGCGCGCGGGAATCACCGGCGACAGGCCGATCTGAGCCGCCGGCCAGAGACGAGAGAGGTGATGTCGATGAGACTTCACACGTCCGGCACGGTTCTGGCGGGCACGTCTCCCGCCGTACCGGCTGTATCCCGTGGGTACGCCTGGGTGGTGTTCGCACTGAGCTTTGGGCTTCTGCTGTCCGACTACATGTCGCGGCAGGTGCTCAACGCCGTCTTTCCCCTGCTGAAGGCCGAATGGCTGCTGTCGGATGCCAAGTTGAGCTCGCTCAGCGGCATCGTGGCCCTGATGGTGGGTGTGCTCACCTTCCCGTTGTCACTCCTGGCGGACCGCTGGGGCAGGGTCAGGTGTCTGGTGATCGCCGCGACCGTGTGGAGTCTCGCGACTCTGGGCTGCGCGCTGTCAGCGAGCTATGACCAGATGTTCCTGGGCCGGCTCATGGTCGGTGTCGGCGAAGCGGCCTACGGGAGCGTCGGGATCGCGGTGGTCCTCAGTGTCTTCCCCGTCGGACTGCGCGCCACGCTCTCCGGAGCGTTCATCGGTGGAGGCGCCTTCGGATCCGTGCTGGGCGTGTCGATCGGTGGCGTCGTGGCCCAGCACCTGGGATGGCGCTGGGCGTTCGGCGTGATGGGAATCTTCGGGCTGGTCCTGGCCGCGCTGTACGGGATCGTGGTCACCGAGAAGAGGCTGCGTTCGGCCACTCATGCCACGCATGGCGTGGCCGCTCATGCCACGCATGGCCGGCCCGCTCACGCCACGCAGAGCGCGCCCGCCGAACCGGCTCCCATCCGGGCTCTGCTGCCGCGGCTGGTCGCATCCGTCTCCGTGGTCTGTGCCTACATCGGCAGCGGGCTGCAGATGTTCATCGCGATGGCCCTGCTCGCCTGGATGCCCACCTTCCTCAATCGCTACTACTCCATGCCCACCGCGAAGGCCGGTCTGGTCGCCGGAGTCTTCGCGCTGATCACCGGCATCGGCATGATCGGCGGCGGGATGGTCGCGGACCGCGTCAGCCGGCGGGCCGGCGCGGGTAAGTGGACCGTCGCGACCATCTGCAGTCTCGGATCGTTCGTGCTGCTGACGGCCGGATTCCAGTTGCCGACGGGCGCGCCGCAACTCGTGCTGATCGGGGCCGGGGCCCTGCTGTCCAATGCCACGGCCGGACCCGCGGCCGCCATGGTGGCGAATCTGACCCCCGCGGCCATCGCGGCGACGGCCATGGCCACGCTCACCCTGGCCAACAGCCTGCTCGGGCTCGCCCCCGGGCCCGCGGTGACGGGCGTCCTCGCGGACCACGTGGGGCTGCTCGGCGCGCTGCGGGTGGTCCCCCTGGTCGCGGTCGCCGCCGGTGCGGCCTTCATCATCGGCAAGTCCTTCTACGAGAGGGATCTGCGCCGCTTGGGCATGCTGTCCGACGTGGCGCTCAGGACCCCGGAGCCGCGGTCATGAACCCCACCGGATCACCTGCGGTCGTGATCGTCCCCGGACTGCGCGATCACGTACCGGACCACTGGCAGACCATCCTCGCCGGCCGGCTCGGCGACGACGCCCGTACCGTTCCGCCGCTGGAATCCGGCAGGCTGAGCCGTGACGCCCAGGTCGCCGCCCTGGAGCGGGTGCTGTCGGACATCGATGGCCCGGTCGTTCTGATCGCCCACAGCGCCGGCGTGCTGACCACCGTGCACTGGGCGCGACAACACCAGCGCCCGGTCCGGGGCGCACTGCTGGCGGCGCCGCCGGACTTCGAAACGCCACTGCCGGAGGGCTACCCCACCCCGGAAGCCCTGCGTGAGAACGGCTGGACGCCGACCCCGCGGACACCCTTGCCGTTCCCCAGCATCGTCGCGGCGAGCACGAACGATCCCCTGGCCACGTTCGAGAGCGTCACCGGCCTCGCACGGGCATGGGGCGGCCACTTGGTGGACCTCGGACCGGTCGGGCACCTCAACCCGGCCGCGGGCTACGGCGCATGGCCGCGGGCCGAGGAGTTCATCCGCGAGCTCGGCCGAATCCCGCCCGCCCAGACCGTCTGACGTCTGACCCATGACGTAGGACGAGGTAAGACGTGGCTCCCCGCCGGCTCCCTCCTGCCCGCCCTCGGCAGGAGGGAGCCATTCCCACGACTTCACGGCCGGGCTCCCGCTCACAGGGAACCGGTCAGGAATTGGAGAAGGAGGCTGGTGGCCGAGACCACCACCCACAGGCAGCCACCGAGGATGAGCGGTCGGGGGCCGGTGCGGCGCAGTGCCGCGAGGTCGGTGGACAGGCCCGTCGCGGAGAGCGCGACGGTGATGAGGAAGACCGACAGCTCGCCGAGTCCGTGGTGGGCGGCAGCCGGGACGAAACCCAGGCTGTTCGCCGTGGTCATCAGCAGGAAGCCGATCAGGAACACGGGCACCAGCTTGACCACCCGAAGCCGGGGACGGGCCGTGGCCTCCGCCGCGGCACGGTTGCGGCGCCCCACCAGCCAGGCCAGTCCCAGGCAGATGGGGATGATCATGAGGCTGCGGGTGAGCTTGACGACGACCGCGTAGTCCGCCGCGGTCCGGCCGTAGCTGGTGGCGGCGGCGACCACGGAGGACGTGTCGTTCACCGCCGTCCCCGCGAAGAGGCCGAAGCTGTGCTGGCTCATCCCCAGGAGGTGGCCGAGCAGCGGGAAGGTGAGCACGGCGGCGACGTTGAACAGGAAGATGGTGGAGACCGCGTAGGCCACCTCGACCCCGGCCGCGCCGATGACCGGCGCGGTCGCCGCGATCGCCGACGCGCCGCAGACGCCCGTGCCCACGCCGATCAGGGTGCGCAGGTCCCCGACGATGCCGAGCCACCGGCCGATGCCGTACGCGGCGGTCAGGCAGACCGCCAACGAGCCGATCATCACCGGAATCGAGCCGACGCCCACCTGGACCATCTGGCCCAGCGACAGCTGCGAGCCCAGGACGACGACCGAGGCCTGCAGGCCCCACGTGCTCGCGAAACCGATGCCGGGACGCCACCGCGGTCCTGGTCTCTTCAGCGCGGCCAGCAGCACACCGAGGACGATCCCGGCCACCGGGCCGCCGACGAGCGGGAACATCTTCCCCACCGCCGTGCCCGCCACCGCGAGAGCCAGGACGAGGGCCAGACCGGGTACGAGAGAGGCCACGGCGGGCCGGGACGCCCGCGCCGGTTCGGCCTCCGGCCGGGCATCAGCCTCCGGCCGGGCAGGGACCGGACAGTCCAGATCTTCACTCATGGCCTTGACTCTGCTGCGCTCCGGACCACGGTTGTAGCCCCGAGATCGTGAGGAGGTCATAGCCAACGGGAATGAGTGCCGACCGGGTCCGCCCCCTACCCTGGAGCTATGAGCCAGTTGCCGGATCCGGAATCACTGCGGCTGCTCGTCCTGGTCGGAGACGTGGGGAGCCTGAGCGGTGCGGCGGCGCAGCTCGGTCTCACGCAGCCGTCGGCGAGCAAGCGGCTGTCCGTGCTGGAGCGCAGGCTGGGCCTGGTGCTGGTGAACCGGACGCGGCGGGGATCGCAGCTCACCGACGCGGGCCGGGCCGTGGCGGGCTGGGCGCAGCGGGTCCTGCAGGAGATGGAGGGGCTGCTGACCGGCACGGAGGCGCTGCGTACGAAGCGGGACGCCGAGCTGAGGGTGGCGGCCAGCATGACGGTGGCCGAGTGTCTGGTACCGGGCTGGATCGGCGAGCTGCGCCGCACCCGGCCGGAGTTGTACGTCGGTCTCCAGGTGACCAACAGCGAGCAGGTTCCGGAGCTGCTGCGCAGCGGAGCGGTGGACCTGGGGTTCGTCGAGTCACCGCGGGCCCCGGCTGGGCTGTCCGCCCGGCAGGTCGCCCGCGACCGGCTGCTCGTGGTGGTCGCCCCGGGGCACCCCTGGACGCGCCGCCGCCGCCCGCTGAGCGTCGCCGAGCTCGTGGCCGCGCCGCTGGTGCTGCGCGAACGCGGCTCGGGCACCCGCGAGACCCTGGACCAGGCTCTGCGCAAGGCCGGCCTGGGCGAACCGCTGCCGCTCCTGGAGCTGGGGTCGGCGACCGCCGTGCGCAATGCCGTGATCGCCGGAACCGGCCCGGCGGTGATCAGCGAGCTCGCGGTGGGGGCCGACCTCGCCGATGGCCGCCTGGTGTCGGTGGCGGTCGAGGGCCTCGAACTACGCCGTGACCTGCGAGCCGTCTGGGCTTCGGGACGCGTCCCCGTCGGCCCCGCGGCGGAGCTTCTGGCCGTGACGAGACGCCGCGGAAAGAAGGCCTGAGCCGCTGCGGGGCCGACGCGGCACAGGCGCCATCGGTCGGCGGCCAGGTCGGGGCCGGAGGTCAGCGGGGCATGACGGCGTCGGCCTGATCGTGCTGCGCGGCCGGGACGCGCTGCTGGACCGCGTCTCCCGCTCCCGGACGCCGCGGACGTGGACGCCGAGGGTTCCGCTGTTCGCGGCCTCGGCGGTGGTGGCCGGAGGGACCGTTGCCTCGGCGGTGGTGGCCGGAGGGGCCGTGGCCTCGGCGATTGCCGCGGGCCACCTCCTGGCTATGTGACCTCGCCGTGCGATTCGATGCGCTCGATCGTCTGCTCGCTCCATGCCCGGATGGCATCGGCCTGCTGCGGAGTGAGCGTGTCGAAGAAGTGGCGGCGGATGTTGCCGGCGTGCCCGGTGATGGCGCTCTGCACGGCACTACGCCCCTCGGCGGTCAGCTTGGTCCCGGTACGGCGGCCGTAGGCGCCGCTTTCGGTCCGTGCCACGAAACCGCGCTTCTCCATGCGGGTCAGCTGGTGCGAGACGCGGCTCTTCTCCCAGCCGAGCGACTCGGAGAGCTCGCCGACGCGCAGCTCGCGCCCGGCCGCGCGCCACAAGGTCATCAGCACGCTGAACTCGGCCTTCGAGATGCCGAAGTCACGTTGGAGGGCACGGTCGAGCTCCCGGGCGAGCAGCCGCTGCGCATGCGTCCAGGCGCCCCAGAGCTCCCACTCCTCGGGGTCCAGGTCGCGGGTCTCCGTCATGGCGGAAATCCTACCCGGCGGAGTCACGCAGTTGACGCATCAACACCACCCTCCTAGAGTTGATGCATCAACTGTGTGAGAGGGGCTCATCCGATGAGGACATTGGTGCGCGGCGGCATGGTGGTCAGCATGGACCCGGCCGTCGGCGATCTCCCGCAGGGCGACCTGCTCATCGAGGACGGCCGGATCGCGGCGATCGCCGCCGACGTGGACCCGGCCGACGCGGAGGTCGTCGACGCCCGCGGCAAGATCGTGATGCCCGGTTTCGTCGACACCCACCGGCACACCTGGCAGACCGCCTTCCGTGGCATCGGCGCCAACTGGACGTTCCACGAGTACGGCGTCGCCATGCACGGCACGCTCCGGCCGCACTACCGGCCGGAGGACGTGTACCTGGGCAACCTGCTGGGCCGGATCGAGGCACTGAGCTCGGGCGTCACGACCATGCTCGACTGGTTCCACTGCTCCGACCGCCCGGAGAACGCCGACGCCGCGATCCAGGCGCTGCGTGACGCGCCCGGCCACTCGGTGTTCTGCTACGGCGCGGGAGTCGCCGACGAGTCGATCGCCACCGAGGTCAAGCGCGTGCGATCCCAACTGCCGGACGAGGGCATGGCGTTGGGCCTGCGCGGTCCGCAGCGGAGCTCGATGGACACCACCGCGGACGATGTCGCACTGGCACGGGAACTCGGGCTGCGGGTGAGCGTCCACGTACACGCCGCCACGGGCTGGCCCAGCGGTGAGCGCCCCATCGCGGACATGCGTGACCGCGGACTGCTGGATGACCGCACGACCTTCGTGCACGGCAACGGCATCTCCGACGACCAGGTGGCGATGATGGCCGACGCGGGCTGCTCGGTGTCGATCAGCCCGGACGTCGAGCTGAAGATGGGCTTCGGCTGGCCCGAGACCGGCCGCATGCTGGCCGCCGGGATCCGCCCCTCACTGTCCGTCGACGACTGCCCGTCCGCCGGCGGCGACATGTTCGCCACCATGCGCACGGCGTTCTCCGTTCAGCGCGGCCTGAACGGCGGCCTCACGGCGCGGGACTTCGTCGAATTCGCCACGTTGGACGGCGCCCGCACTTGTGGACTCGACGCCCGGACGGGCAGCCTCAGTGTCGGCAAGGACGCCGACTTCATCCTCCTCGACGCCGAGGACCTCACGGTCTTCCCGGTCACGGATCCCATCGGCACGATCGTCTCCGCCGGTCATCCCGGGCTGGTGGACAGCGTCTTCATCGCCGGAAAGCCGGTCAAGCGAAACGGCCGGCTGCTCGACGGCGACCTGCCGGCCTTGCGCACCCGGCTGCTGGAGTCCCGCGCCAGGGTCGCCGCGGCGGCAGGCGTGCCGCTCGACGGGTCCTGGGCACCGACGGCGAGCGCGCCGGGGCGTTGATCAGTCGCAAGCGCGGCCGGGACGGATGCGGGCGAGGTGGCGAGCCGGCGGCCGTTCGGCGTTCGCATGCCTCTTCAGACTTCTTCTCGCCTCGATTACCGTGCGCGCTCACAGCTTCAGTCCTCACCCGCGCGATGTCCCGCCACGCCGAGGAGCCGACCGCTGCGACGTCTCGGCCAGCGGAGATCGGAGTGTTCGGAGTGACCGCGTACAGATCCGGCCGCCGCACCCTGAAGGTCACCTTGCTCACGATGGTGGTCGCCCTGGCCGTCCCTCTGCTCCCCGTGCCCACGAGCGCCTCCGCCACGAACGCCTCCGCCGCGAACGCGCTCAGCATGCGCGGCGCCGACGTGTCGACCGCACAGCGAGCTCTTGACCTGGGCGCCAAGTACTACGACGCGAACGGCGACGCCAAGGACCCGCTCGACATCCTCAAGGGCGCCGGCGTGAACTACGTCCGTCTGCGGATCTGGAACAACCCCGCCAGTGGCTACAACAGCAAGGCCAAGGTGCTGTCGTACGCGAAGACGGTCAAGGCCAAGGGCCTCAAGCTGCTGATCGACTTCCACTACTCGGACACCTGGGCCGACCCGGGCAAGCAGTACAAGCCCGCGGCCTGGACCGGCCACGGCATCGGCCAGTTGCAGACCGACGTCTACAACTACACCTACGACGTCTGCAACAGCCTCAAGTCCCAGGGCACCGCCCCGGACAGTGTGCAGATCGGCAACGAGATCAACGTCGGCATGCTGTGGGACGACGGCAAGGTGATCAACAACGACTTCACCAACCTCAGCCTGCTGCTCAAGGCGGGCTACAACGCGACCAAGTCATGCAACAGCGGCACTCAGGTGATCATCCACACGGCGGACGCGGACAGTGACGCGCACGCGCGCTGGTTCTACGACGGGATCAAGGCCAAAGGCGTCAACTGGGACATCACCGGGCTGTCCTACTACTGCATGTGGCACGGCTCGTTGTCCACCATGTCCAACGTCGTCGCCGACATGAAGTCCCGGTACGGCAAGGACGTGGTCCTCGCCGAGACGGCGTACCCCTTCACCTCGGCGAACGCCGACAGCACCGGCAACTCGGTCACCTCCGGGTGCTCGGGATACCCGCTCACCTGGACGGGCCAGGCCGCCAACTTCTCCGATGTGCGGAACACCGCCCGCAACGCCGGCGCGATCGGGGTCTTCTACTGGGAACCGACCTGGTACGCGGTCCCCGGCAACGGCTGGGACCCGGCCGACATCAACAACAGCGGAAACGGCTGGGACAACATGGCCCTCTTCGACTGGACGGGCCACCTGAACCCGAACGTCAGCTGGAGCCCGTAGCCGACGCGACGAGCCCCGTACCAACGGTGCCCGCGAATCCCACTATGACGTGTGTCAGCGGCGGCGCAGCCGCTTGTCGGTGATGGGCGGGGTGGGGGCGATGTAGAAGTCGTCGGGGTTGACATCGACACCGGGCGCGACGATCTCGTCGATCCGGTCGAGGATGTCGTCGCCGAGCTCCGTGTCGGCACCGGTCAGGAGATCGGTGAGGTGCTCCGGGTTGCGCGGACCGATCAGCACGGACGTGACCGCCGGGTGGGCGCGGACGAAGGCGAGGGCCAGGTGGGCGAGCGGCAGACCGGCTTCGGTGGCCAGCGCGGTGAGCTTCTGGACGGCCTCGGCCTTGGCCCTGACGCCTGGCCGGGACAGGTCGAACATCTTCGCGCCGAGCCCGGCGTTGCGGTGCCCCGTGGTGGGGTCGGCCCGGCCGGAGAGCCAGCCGGAGTTGAGCGGGCCGAAGGCCAGCACGCCCATGCCGTACCGCTGGGCGGTGGGCAGCACGCGGTTCTCCACGCCGCGGGTGAGGATGGAATAGGGGCACTGCTCGGTGCGCAGGGGGCGGTGGCCGCGGCGCTCGGCGGTCCACTGGGCTTCGACGGTCTCCTCGGGCGCGAAGAAGGAGCCGCCGACGGCGCGCACTTTCCCGGCGCGGACCAGGTCCGTCAGGGCGGCGAGGGACTCGTCGATGTCGGTGTCCGGGTCCGGGCGGTGCATCTGGTAGAGGTCGATGTGGTCGGTGTCCAGGCGGCGCAGGCTCTCCTCGACGGCGCGCCGGATCCAGCGAGCCGAGGCCCCCCCCCCGGTTGCGGCGGCGCCCCAAGCCCGCCCCCACTTGGTTGCCCGCACCCACCCCTCCCCCCGCCCCCTGAGGGCTAT